>NZ_MBST01000016.1:0-128327 GCF_001695865.1 Ensifer sp. LC384 | reverse complement strand
TAAGAACGAAGGACATCGTCGCCAGCAGCGCCGCCGCCCTCGTCAGTGATCGGGCTTATAGACCCCCATCCTCACAGACGTCAACAGTCAATTTCAAAAAACCGACAAGATCGAACAACACATTGAAAATAAATAACAAATTCAAACGGAAGTTATCAACAGCCCGAAACAGACCAGCAAAACACCCAAACCAGAACCAGAACCATCGCCCAAATCGGTAAAAACCAAAGTCGCGAACCGCGGAAACACCAGCACTCACGATCCCATCCCTTCAAGTACGTCGACAGAAGCCGACTTTCCGCGGGCAAATTGCTCGTTTTCACGACAAGCCGGACCCAAATCCGGGCGGGCCGCGTTTCACCGAAACGTGACGGTTGGCGCCCAAGGCGCGCATTGACGTCACCGGCACTTGCCTTACCTTCGCGCCGAAACACGGAATGCGGGGGGAGCGTGCGAATGATCGGATGGGCAAGACGATGGGCAGCGGCGGTCGTCGCCACAATCGGCCTTGCCAGCCCGGCGGCTGCCATCGACATCGATAACTGGACCTCCGTCGTCGCGGAAGCCAAGGGCGAGACGGTCTATTTCAACGCCTGGGGCGGTTCGACCAATATCAATGCCTATATCGCCTGGGCCGGCGAACAGATGAAGGCGCGCTACGGCGTCGATGTCGTGCATGTAAAACTCGACGACACCGCCAAGGCGGTCGCAAGTGTGCTTGCGGAAAAATCGGCGGGCAAGGATGTCGCCGGCACCGTCGATCTCATCTGGATCAATGGCGAGAACTTTGCCGCGATGAAGCGGCAGGGCCTGCTACTTAGCCCCGGCTGGGCAACAAGGCTTCCGAACTGGGCCTATGTCGACCACGAGACGAAGCCGACGATCCTCACCGATTTCACCGTGCCGACGGAAGGGCTTGAAAGCCCCTGGGGCGGCGCCAAACTCGTTTTCTTCTATGATTCGGCCCGCACGCCGCCGACCGCGCAGCTGCCCGATTCGGCAAAAGACCTGCTTGCCTGGGCAAAAGCTCATCCTGGGCGCTTCTCCTATCCCCAGCCCCCGGATTTCATCGGCTCGTCTTTCCTAAAGCAGGTGTTGATCGAGCTTGTCGACGACCGGAGCAAGTTGCTGAAGCCGGTGGATGAGACAACCTTTCAGACGGATGTGGAGCCACTCTTTGCCTATCTCGACCAGCTGACGCCCTTCTTATGGCGCAAGGGAAAGGCCTATCCGCAGAACTATCCCGATATGAAGCAGAAGCTGGCGGACGGGGAACTCGACATCATCTTCGCGTTCAATCCCGCCGAAGCCTCGGCCGCGATCGCCAATGGCGAACTGCCGGACAGCGTGCGCTCCTTCGTCTTTTCCGGCGGAACCCTCGGCAACACCCATTTTGTCGCCATTCCCTATAATGCCAATGCAAAGGCGGGCGCGCTGCTGCTTGCAGATTTCCTTCTCTCCCCCGAAGCGCAGTTGCGCAAACAGGAAGCCCGCTTCTGGGGCGACCCGACAGTGCTGGCAATGCCGAAACTGTCGGACGCGGACCGGGCCGCCTTTGCCGCCCTCGATCTCGGCGTCGCGACATTGCCGCCCGATCGGCTCGGCCCGGCCCTCGACGAACCGCATCCCGACTGGATGGTGCGGATCGAGGCCGAATGGATCCGTCGATATGGCGCCGCCAACTAGGGCTGAGCGTCCGCGCAGCCGGACATCCCTGTGAGGGACTTCCTGCGGCGGAGTACAGGCGCCGGCCTTGCCGTGATGCTGTGCCTGCCGGTGCTGGCCGGCCTGGCCGGCACCCTGCTGCCGGCCTTCGGCTACCTGCCGGCACTCGGCGGCGCACAGCTCACGCTCGGGCATTTCGCGGAGCTGGCCGCCCAACCGCATATCCTGCGTTCGGCCCTGGTCAGTCTGGCGGCGGGGCTGACCAGCACGTTCGTCGCCCTTGTGGTGGTCGCCACCTTCGTCGCCGGCTTTGCCGGCACGCGGCCCTTCGCCTTCATCCAGCATCTGCTTTCGCCGCTGCTGGCTGTTCCGCACGCCGCATCCGCATTTGCGATCGCCTTTCTGATCGCGCCGTCCGGCTTCCTGCTTCGGCTCGTTTCTCCCGGACTCACTGGCTTCCTGCAGCCGCCGGACTGGCTCATCCCGAACGATCCGCTCGGCCTGTCGATGATATCCGGCCTCGTCGCCAAGGAGATGCCGTTTCTGCTACTGGTGATGCTGGCCGCGCTGCCGCAGCTGCCCCTGGCAAATGCGCGACGCCTGATGTCGGCACTCGGCTATGGCCGGGTCCCGGGCTTTGTCGTCGCGCTCTGGCCGCTGCTTTACCGGCAGATCCGGCTGCCGGTTTTCGCGGTGCTGGTCTATTCGACCTCGGTGGTCGACGTCGCGATGATCCTTGGGCCCCGACTGCCGCCGACATTGCCGGTGCGCGTCGCCCAATGGCTGGCCGACGACGACGTCGGCGCCCGTTTCCTCGCCTCGGCCGGCGCCGTGCTGCAGCTTGCGCTCAGCCTGTTCGCGATCGTGACTTGGATCGGCGTTGAACGGCTTGGGCGCCTTTGCCACCGGCGCCTGAGTTCTTCGGGAAAACGCCTGTCCGACGATGGACTTCTTCGCCTGGCCGCGGCCGCGATAACGGCCTTGTCTGCGGCGTTCATCTTCGCCGGTCTCGGTCTGCTCGCCCTGTGGTCGATCGCAGGACTATGGCCTTTTCCGGATAGTCTGCCGGCAAGCCTTACACTCAGAGTATGGGGACGCGCCCTTGCGGAGCTCGCCGGACCTCTGGCAACCACCGTTACCATCGGCTTGCTGTCGTCGCTCGTCGCGCTTGCGATTGCCATCGGCCTGCTGTCGCGTAGCGCCAACAATTCCGCCGATCGCTGGCTTCCCGTCTTCCTGCCGTTGCTGGTCCCGGAGATCGCCTTCGTGTTCGGACTGCAGGTCCTGACAGTGGTGGCCGGACTTTCGCCATCGATTGCCACCGTTGCGGCCATGCACCTCGTCTTCGTTCTGCCCTATGTGCTGCTGTCGCTGGCACCGCCGTGGCGGGCGCTCGACCGTCGCTACGAACAGATCGCATCGGGACTGGGCAAGTCGCGATTCAAGATCCTGTTGACCATCCGGTTGCCGATGCTGCTTCGCGCCTGCCTGACGGCATTTGCCGTCGGCTTTGCAGTCTCCGTCAGTCTCTACCTGCCGACGGTGCTGATCGGCGCCGGACGGGTGACGACAATCACCACCGAGGCCGTGGCGCTTTCATCCGGCGGAGATCGGCGCGTCATCGGCGTCTATGCGTTGCTGCAGGCGCTGTTGCCGTTCTTGGGTTTTCTCGTTGCATCGCTGGTGCCGCAATTGCTATTCCGCCACCGACGGGCAATGAGGATTTGAATGCAAACACCAGGCAAGACGACGCCTCTGACTTTGTCCGATGTGACGATCCGGCTCGGCGACCGGGTGCTGCTTTCCATTTCGGCGACGGTGATGCCGGGCGACGTGCTGACGATCATGGGCCCATCCGGTTCCGGCAAGTCGACGCTGCTTGCCTATATCGGCGGGTTTCTCGACCCGGCCTTTGTCGCCAGCGGCGCAGTTCTATTCGGGCCGGACGATCTGATCGGCACACCGCCGCAGCAGCGCCACACCGGCATTCTCTTCCAGGACCCGCTGCTGTTTCCGCACCTCTCCGTCGGCGGCAATATCGTCTTTGCCATTCCCGCGGCAATCAAGGGCCGCGACATCAGGCGCCGTCTGGCCGAGGATGCACTTGCTGCGGTCGGGCTCGGCGGGTTCTTCGATCGCGATCCAGAGACCCTGTCGGGTGGGCAAAAAGCGCGCGTCGCCCTCCAGCGCGTGCTTTTATCCGAGCCGCGCCTTCTGCTGCTCGACGAGCCCTTTTCAAAGCTCGACGTGGCGCTGCGTCAGCAGACACGCGAACTGGTCTTTGCCAAGGCCCGCTCCACCGGCCTGCCGACGATCCTTGTGACCCACGACCGAGCGGATGCGGTTGCGGCCGGCGGTGCGCTCATACATATCGGAGCGGAGACACAATCGTGACGCTTACCCTGCCTGCCTTGCCGGTTCGCGAGGTCCTGCCTGAGATCGCCGCGGCACTCGATAGGGCCCGCTCCGTCGTGCTTTCGGCACCGCCCGGCGCCGGCAAGACGACGCTCGTGCCGCTCTTCCTGCTCGGACAGTCCTGGCTGAAAGGCGGCAAGATCATCCTGCTCGAACCGCGGCGGCTCGCGGCCCGGGCGGCGGCCGGCCGCATGGCGGAGCTGCTCGGCGAGAAAGTGGGAGAAACCGTCGGCTACCGCATGCGCCTCGACAACCGGATATCGGCAAAAACCCGGATCGAGGTGGTAACCGAAGGGGTCTTTGCCCGCATGATCCTCGACGATCCGGAGCTGGCGGGCGTCTCGGCGGTGCTGTTCGATGAATTTCACGAGCGCTCGCTCGACGCCGATTTCGGCCTGGCACTGGCGCTCGACGTTCAATCCGCGCTGCGCGACGATCTCAGGATCATCGTCATGTCGGCGACGCTCGACGTCGAGCGGGTTGCAGGATTGCTCGGCGATGCCACCGTCATCGAAAGCCAGGGCCGTAGTTTCCCCATCGACATCCGAAACCAGGACCGCGGCGGCGAGAGCGTCGAGGAGGCCGTCGTGCGCGCCATCGTCGAGGCGCACCGCAGCGAAGAGGGCTCGATCCTTGCCTTTCTGCCGGGACAGGCCGAAATCACCCGCACAGTGGCACGGCTTGCCGACCGGTTCGCAGCCGATACGACGGTCGTCCCACTTTACGGCAACCTGACGCAGAAGGAGCAGGATACGGCGATCCGGCCGGCGCCGAAAGGCACGCGCAAGATCGTCCTTGCCACCTCGATCGCCGAGACCTCGATCACCATCGACGGCGTGCGGATCGTCATCGACAGCGGCCTGCAGCGACTGCCGGTCTTCGAAGCGTCGACCGGCATCACCCGGCTTGAGACCGTGCGCGTCTCGCGCGCGTCGGCCGATCAGCGCGCCGGCCGAGCCGGACGAACGGAGCCGGGTATCGCCATCCGCCTCTGGCATGCCGGCCAGACCGCGGCGCTTGCCGCCTTCACACCGCCGCAGATCCTGGCAAGCGACCTCTCCGGATTGCTGCTCGACATGGCACACTGGGGCGTCAACGATCCCGCAGCGCTTGCCTTCATCGATCCACCACCGGAAACCACCCTCAAGGAAGCGCGAAAGCTGCTGAGCGAACTCGGCGCGCTCGATGGCTCCGGCGCGCTGACACCGAGGGGACGCAAGATCCGCGATCTGGCCCTGCCCCCGCGCCTTGCGGCGATGGCGGTTTCGGCGGCCGAGGAAGGCCAGGGCGAGGCAGCTTGTCTGCTGGCGGTCATGCTGACGGAGCAAGGCCTCGGCGGCAACGCCATCGATCTCGAGGATCGCTTGCGCCGCTTCCGCCAGGAGCGCGGCGACCGCGCCGAGGCATCGCGCAACCTCGCCCGTCGCATGGCGGCGGAACTCAAAGGGGCGCCAAGGTCGAATGAGCCGGTCCAGCCCGGCGCCTTGCTGATGCACGCCTTCCCCGACCGCATCGCGCTTCAGCGCGGTGGTCGAGGGCGGTTCGTGATGGCCAACGGTCGCGGGGCGGAGATCGCCGAGACCGAGCGCCTTGCGGCAGCGAACATGCTCGTGATCGCCGACCTGACGGGTCGCGCCGGCGGCCAGCGCGTGCTTGCGGCAGCCGAACTTTCGCGCGGCGACGTCGACGCGCATATGCCCGAGGCGATCGTGCGGGAGGAGCAAAGCGTCTTCGACCGGGCAAGCCGCCAGGTGCGGGCGCGCCGCGTCACAAGATTGGGCGCGATCATCTTCGAGGAAGCGCCGCTTCCAAGACCGACCGGTGAAAGTGCAGCACGGGCACTCGCCGATGGTGTTCGCCAGCTTGGACTGGCGGTTCTGCCGTTTTCCAAGGAGGCGATGCAGCTGCGCGATCGCATCGGCTTCCTGCATCGCTCGATCGGCGAGCCCTGGCCGGATGTTTCCGATGCAGCCCTGCTTGCGACGCTCGAGGACTGGTTCGTTGCGTTTCAGCACGGCGTCACCGCTATCGCCGATATCAAGGCCGGCGCTCTTTCCGAAGGATTGCTGTCGCTGATCCCGCACGAGCGGCAGCGCGACCTTGCGAAACTGGCGCCGACGCATTTCGAGGCGCCGACGGGGCAACGGCATCCGATCCACTACGACGGCGACGAACCGCTTCTTTCCATTCGGGTGCAGGAACTCTTCGGCCTCAAAAAACATCCTACCATCGGCGACGGTCGGTTGCCGCTGCTGCTCGAGCTGATCTCGCCCGGCCGGCAGCCGATCCAGACCACGCGCGACCTGCCGGGTTTCTGGGCCGGGTCGTGGCGAGATGTTCGGGCTGACATGCGCGGGCGCTATCCCAAACACCCCTGGCCGGAGAACCCGGCAGAGGCCGCGCCGACGACACGGGCCAAGCCGCGTGGTACATGAGGTAACACCCCGGACGGGGCCACTGCATAATTCCTTAAATCGGAAGCGATTTAAGGGGAAAATTATGCAGCAGATTTAAAGCCAGCGACCTTTGCGCGTCGGATTTGACGCGCGGCGCTGTAATGGGACAAGAGCAGGCATGACGGCAGTGGCGCTGGAACACAATGATCCGACCTCGAACAGAAGCCTGCGCCTGCAGACGCTCATTCGCCTGCGCTGGCTTGCGGTCGGCGGACAGTCGATCGCCGTCATCATCACCACGTTGTGGCTGCAGTTTCCGCTGCCTCTGCTTTCCTGCCTGGTGCTGATTGCCACACTAGCGCTGGTCAATACCTACCTCACCCTCCGCTTTCCGCCGACGCACCGCTTGCGACCGCCGGCCGCCTTTGCGCTTCTCGGGCTCGACCTGGCGCAACTGACCGGCCTGCTCTTCATCACCGGCGGGCTCGCCAACCCGTTCGCACCGTTGCTGTGCGTCCCGGTCATCATTTCCTCGGCCTCGCAACCGAAGCCGCACAGCATCGTTCTTGCCGGCCTTGCGGTGATCGGCGTTACCGCCCTTGCCTTCTCGCCGTTCCCCCTGCCCTGGTATCCCGGCACGCTTTTGCTGATGCCGCGGGTGCTGACGGCCGGCATCTGGTTCGCGATCGTGTCGATGACGGCCTTTGCCGCCTTCTACACCTATCGCGTCTCGCTTGAAGCGAGCGAACTGTCGGAGGCGCTGACGGCGACCGAACTGGTGCTCCAGCGCGAAAAGCATCTTTCGCAGCTCGACGGCCTGGCCGCGGCCGCCGCCCATGAGCTCGGCACGCCGCTTGCCACCATCAGCGTCGTTGCCAAGGAAATGGAACGAGAACTCGGCGACGACCCGCGCTTTGGCGAGGACGTGCACCTCTTGCGCAGCCAGAGCGAGCGATGCCGCGACATTCTCAAGCGACTGACGACGCTGTCCTCGGAAAGCGAAGAGCACATGCGGCTTTTGCCGCTATCCTCGCTGATCGAAGAAGTGATGGCGCCGCACCGCGAGTTCGGCATTCATATCAATCTCGTCGAAAAGGGTGACAAGGCAGCGGAACCTGTCGGCAACCGCAACGCCGGGATTCTCTACGGGCTCGGCAACCTGCTGGAAAATGCGGTCGACTATGCCAAGCAGGAAGTGACCGTTACCGTCGAACACACGGCCGAACACGTCAAGGTGACGATCGCGGATGACGGTGACGGATTTGCCCCCGACATTCTGATACGCATCGGCGAACCCTATGTCACGCGAAGGCAGAAGGACGACAGTGCCGGCGGCCTGGGGCTCGGCCTGTTCATCGCCAAGACCCTGCTCGAGCGGTCCGGCGCTCGCCTGCGTTTCGAGAACGGCGGCCCCGATCGCCCCGGCGCCAAGGTCAGCGTCGAATGGCCGCGTGCCCTGATGGATACGAAACTGGCGAAATGACGTTTGGCAGTTTATTGAACCGCATGACAGGAAACCTATAATCTCGGTGAAAACCTTCCGATTTTCGCCCAAGGATTGCGAGAATGACCGAAAAATCGACAGCTTCGCCCACCACGCATGCCCAGGACGCCGAACTGATCGGACCGGACAGAACGCTGCTGCTCGTCGACGATGATGCGCCGTTCCTTCGACGCCTCGCCCGCGCCATGGAAGCGCGCGGCTTCACCGTCGATATCGCCGAGTCCGTTGCCGAAGGCATCGCCAAGGCAAAAGGCAACCCGCCGAAATACGCCGTCATCGACCTGAGACTCGGCGACGGCAGCGGCCTGGACGTGATCGAGGCGATCCGCAGCCGCCGTGACGACACCCGCATGATCATGCTCACCGGCTACGGCAACATCGCAACGGCCGTGAATGCCGTGAAGCTTGGTGCCGTCGACTATCTCGCCAAGCCGGCTGACGCCGACGACATCTTCGCCGCGCTGGTGCAGCGCCAGGGCGAGCGGGTGGAGCCGCCGGAAAACCCGATGTCGGCCGACCGGGTGCGCTGGGAACATATTCAGCGCGTCTACGAGATGTGCGAGCGCAACGTGTCGGAGACAGCGCGCCGGCTCAACATGCACCGCCGGACCCTGCAGCGCATTCTGGCCAAGCGCGCGCCGAAGTAATCAGCCTTCGGCGGACCCGTCGCGGGAGCCGGAAACGATATCGCGAATGGAGTTGCCGAGCTCGCCGTTGCGCTCGGCGGCCCACTCCGCCAGCATCAGCCGCTGGGCGGCGGTGCGGGCAAAGAGCTGCAGCACCGACTTGCGGGTGGCCGGTGCAAGCCGATGTTCCGGTGCGTCGCGGATAATGTGTCCGTCGTAGCCATCCGACAGCAGCAAGCCGCAATCCTCCGGAAAAATATCGAGCGGGACTTCGCCATGGGTGGCGAAGAACAGCCGGTCGCAGTGCTGCCTATAGTCCGGCCATTTGCGATCGACGCGGAAATCCTCAATCGACGTCTTGATCTCCACGATCCAGATTTCGCCCTTTGCCGACAGCGATATGAGATCGGCACGGCGGCCGCTGGCGAGCGTCAATTCCGGCAGCACCGAGTGGCGCAATTCCGCAAAAAGCCGCTGAACCCCGCGACGCACTATGAGCGCGCGATTCGATTGCCGACCGTCCACGAGAGGGTTGTCGCCATGGATAGAGAGAATTGTCATTCGCCTAGACTCTCGTCCGCCACCACTTTTGTTGCAAAAAAGCAAGCGTCACGGAATTTACACTTTCCCGCCGCGTTGTTGCCACGCAATCCCTTGCATAGCCGCATCTAATCGAAAATAACCGGAGTCACTGATGGTCGGGCCGACCCAGTTTTTTCTTTGCTTCTTATTTTAAGAGACTCCTATGCGCTTCCGCAATGCCTTCCTCCTGTGCAGCCTGGCGGCGACACTCGCCATGGCCGGCTGCTCGACAACCTCGACCAAGTCCGAGACGGCAAACGGTGAGCCCGCTCCCGTTGAGCAACAGGTCGCTTCGAATCAGATTTTCTCGGGCGATTATGGCGCAGTTGAGGATCACGGCTACGCGCTGCCCGCCATTCCGATCAACAGGGTCGAAAACCGCTTCCATCGGCAGATCGTCGACTATTCGACGAGCGAACGCCCCGGCACGATCGTCGTCAATACGCCGAATCGCTTCCTCTACTACGTGCTGCCTGGCGGCAAGGCTGTTCGCTACGGCATCGGCGTCGGCAAGGCCGGCTTCGCGTGGGAAGGCGAAGCCTATATCGCCTGGAAGCAGGAATGGCCGATGTGGCACCCGCCGAAGGAAATGGCGGAGCGCAAGCCGGAAGTGGCCAAATATGTCGAAGAAGGCATGGGCCCGGGCCTGAAGAACCCGCTCGGCGCGCGCGCACTCTATCTCTTCAACGACCAGGGCAAGGACACGCTGTTCCGCCTACATGGCACCCCGGAGTGGTCGTCGATCGGCACGGCCGCTTCGTCGGGCTGCATCCGCCTGATGAACCAGGACATCATCGATCTCTATTCGCGCGTTCGTCCGGGCAAGAACGCACGCGTGGTCGTTCAGCAGTAAAACGCGACCAGCAGCATGCAATCAGAAGCCGCCGGGTTCCTCGGCGGCTTTTTTTTGGCCGGGCATTCTCGCGGTCTCCCCTCGACATTGATACGCAGAGTTGCTCGGCTTCCCGCGCTTCAAATCAGGGTGGCTGGCAACTGATTCCGTTGCGATAATTTGTTCAAAAAACGCGCAACTCGGTCGGAAATTCAGCACGTCATTAAGTAAGGGTTATCTAATTAATTAAAAAGTGTGGCCTAGAGAGACCTAGCCAAGGGGGCCGCCATGCTGATCAAGACCAAGCTCGTAGGTGCGATCGCACTGTTGTCACTCATCGCGATCGGCATTGCCGTCTACAGCCAGCATGCGCTTGCCGAAAACAGCGAGACGATGGATGCGGTCTATGCCGACCGCATCGTGCCGCTGAAGAACCTGAAAGCGACGTCGGACGCATTTGCCGTCTCGATCGTCGATGCGGCGCACAAGGTGCGGAACGGAAATGAGACGATGGAGACCGGCCTGGCCTCGGTCAACGACGCTCGGCAGGTGATATCAGCCAATTGGGACGCCTATGTCGCGACCTCGATGACGCCGGAGGAACACAAACTCGTCGAGAACGCCAAGCAGCAGATGGTGGTCGCGATGGATTCGATCGCAACGCTGACCAAGATCCTGTCAGAGCGTGATTCGGCTGCGCTCGACAGTTTCGTTCGGACGGCGCTCTACGAAACCATCGATCCTTTGACCGAGACCATTTCGGAGATCTCCGACCTGCAGGTTCGCCTGTCGGATGAGATCTTTCAGGAACAGCATCGTGAGTTTGAGACGATACGCACCCTCAGCATCGGTATCATCCTGCTCGTCCTAGTACTGGCTGCCGGAACGTACCTGGTTGTTTCACGTGGGGTGATCGGGCCGCTCGGCAGACAGATCGGCGCGATGCGCAAGCTGATCGACGGCCATCTCGACGATGACGGATCAGATGTGACCGGCAAGGACGAAGTCGCGGAAATGGCCCGCGCCATCCAGTCGTTCCGGGAAGCCGCCCGATCCAACCTTCGCCTGCAGGCCGAGGCTGAGGAAAGCCGCCGCAATGGCGAAGTGCAACGCACGAGAATGCAGGTTGAGGCCGAGCAGGCCGCGCAGCAGAGGTTGATCCAGGCGACGTCAGGTCTTGCGACCGGCCTGCAGCGGCTGGCGGACGGTGATCTTGCCGTGCGGCTGGAGGAACCCTTCTCCGCAGAATTCGAGCAATTGCGTCACGACCTCAACAAGGCTGCGGCACAGCTCAACGATGCCATGCTCGCGGTCGCCGACAGCGCCGGCAACATCGGCATGGGCACACGAGAAATCAGCCAGAGCGCCGATGACCTGTCGAAACGCACGGAGCAGCAGGCGGCATCGCTGGAGGAAACGGCAGCGGCTCTCGACCAGATCACCGCCAATGTCAGCAACTCCTCGCGCCGGACGGAGGAAGCGCGCGACGTGGCGGGCGAAGCGAAGACCAGCGCGACGCAATCGGCCGTCGTCGTGGCGAATGCCGTCGAGGCGATGCGACGGATCGAAGAGTCGTCCAGCCAGATTTCGAGCATCATCGGCGTGATCGACGAAATCGCCTTCCAGACCAACCTTTTGGCGCTGAACGCCGGGGTCGAGGCAGCGCGGGCGGGCGAAGCCGGCAAGGGCTTTGCGGTCGTGGCGCAGGAAGTGCGCGAATTGGCGCAGCGCTCGGCAAAAGCCGCCAAGGAGATCAAGGAGCTGATTCGCAGCTCCAGCTCGGAAGTCGAGAGCGGGGTACGGCTGGTGCGCGACACCGGCGAGGCGCTTAGGACGATCGAGGCGCACGTCATCACGATCAATGAGCATATGGCTGCCATCGCCACATCGGCCCGGGAACAGTCCGTCGGGCTGGCCGAGGTCAATACCGCCGTCAACCAGATGGATCAGGTGACCCAGCGCAACGCCGCCATGGTCGAGGAGGCGAACGCCGCGTCGGCGACCCTCGCCCAGGAGGGCACCAACCTTCGGGCCCTGATCGGTAGGTTCCAACTGTCGGGAGAGAGCAGCGCCGCCCGTCAGACGGAAGGGCGACGGACCGTCCCGCGTTCCGTCGCCACCGCTCAGCACGTGGACGTGAGATCCAAGGCCTCCTCTGCGCGACCCGTCATGCCTACGGTACACGGCAACACCGCATTGTCGACCGAGGGCTGGGCGGAGTTCTAACCCGGCTTTCACGAGCCCGGCGCCGCCCGATCAGGCGGCCAGCCGGGCCTTCAACTCGCGGCGACGGCGGTGCAGGACCGGTTCGGTATAGCCGTTCGGCTGTTCCCGGCCCTTGAGCACGAGATCGAGTGCCGCCTGGAAGGCGATCGAGCCGTCGAAATTGCCGGCCATCGCCACATACTGCGGATCATCGGCGTTCTGGCCGTCGACGACGGCGGCCATGCGCTTCATCGTCTCGACCACTTGGCGCTCGGCGACGACACCGTGGTGCAGCCAGTTGGCCATGTGCTGCGCCGAAATCCGCAGCGTGGCGCGATCCTCCATCAGGCCGATGTTGTTGATATCAGGCACCTTGGAGCAACCGACGCCCTGGTCGACCCAGCGCACGACGTAGCCGAGAATACCCTGCGCATTGTTGTCGAGCTCTCGCTGGATCTCGTCCGCCGTCCAGTTCGGACGGGTTGCGACCGGAACCGACAGAATATCGCTGAGCTTGGCCCGGGCCCGGCTCTTCAGGCCAGCCTGGACATCGGTGACATTGACCCGGTGATAGTGGGTGGCGTGCAGGGTCGCCGCGGTCGGCGACGGCACCCAGGCGGTGTTGGCGCCGGCCTTCGGATGCGCGATCTTCTGCTCCAGCATCGCCGCCATCAGGTCGGGCATGGCCCACATGCCCTTGCCGATCTGTGCGTGGCCGGAAAGCCCGCATTCGAGACCGATGTCGACGTTCCAGTTTTCGTAAGCCGCGATCCATGCAGCCTGTTTCATGTCGCCCTTGCGGATCATCGGGCCCGCTTCCATCGAGGTATGGATCTCGTCGCCGGTGCGATCGAGGAAGCCGGTGTTGATGAAGACGACGCGTTCGCGCGCGGCGCGGATGCACTCCTTGAGGTTGACCGTCGTGCGGCGTTCCTCGTCCATGATGCCCATCTTCATGGTGTTCTCAGGCATGCCGAGCGCCGCCTCGACGCGCGAGAAGATCTCGCAGGCGAAGGCGACCTCTTCCGGCCCGTGCATCTTCGGCTTGACGACATACATCGAACCCTCGCGAGAGTTCATGCGGCGGCCGCCCTCGCCAATGTCGTGCAACGCGATCAGCGCGGTTGCCATCGCATCCATGATGCCTTCCGGCACCTCGTTTCCTTCGCGATCAAGGATAGCCGGATTCGTCATCAGGTGCCCGACATTGCGCACGAGCATCAGCGAGCGGCCCGGCAAGGTCAGGGTTCCGCCGCCCGGCGCCGTGTAGACACGGTCGGCGTTGAGACGGCGCGTGAAGGTGCGGCCGCCCTTGGCGACTTCTTCCTCGAGATCGGCCTTCATCAGGCCGAGCCAGTTCCTGTAGACGACGATCTTGTCTTCGGCGTCGACGGCGGCAATGGAGTCTTCGCAATCCATGATCGTGGTGATCGCGGATTCGAGAATGACGTCGGAAATATGGGCCGGGTCATCCTTGCCGATCGGCGTGGTCGCATCGAGAACGACGACGGCATGCAGATTGTTGTGCCGGAGAACGATCTGTGACGGCGCGTCAGCCGAACCCGCATAGCCGGCAAACTGCGCGGAATTGCGAAGCGTCGTCTTCGCTCCGCCTGCAAGCGTTACCGAAAGGCTGCCGGAGGCGATCGTCAGCGACGCGACATCCGTCCAGCTGCCGTTTTCCAGCGGTGCGCTCGCGTCGAGGAAGTCGCGCGCCCAGGCAATGACCTTGGCGCCGCGCTTGGCGTTATAGCCGCGTCCCTTTTCCGCACCGTCTTCGTCGGAAATGGCGTCGGTGCCGTAGAGCGCGTCGTAGAGCGAGCCCCAGCGTGCGTTGGCAGCGTTGAGGGCATAGCGGGCGTTCATGACGGGAACAACGAGTTGCGGACCGGCGATCGTTGCGATCTCCGGATCGACATTGCCTGTCGAAACGGAAAAGCCGGGGCCTTCGGGCAGGAGGTAACCGATCTCCTTCAGAAAGCCCTGATAGGCTTCGAGGTCGCTCGGCGCACCATTTTCGCGATACCAGGCGTCGATCCTGGCCTGCAGATCGTCGCGCTTGGCGAGCAAGGCGCGGTTCTTCGGCGCAAGGCCATGAACGATCTCCGCCAGCGCGGCAAAAAACCGCTCGGCATCGACGCCCGTGCCCGGCATCGCCTCGTCGACCAGAAAGTCATGCAGACCAGCATCGATCTTCAATCCGTACTTCTCAATGCGGTCCATCTTCTAACTCCTTAAAATAGGCCATTCGCGCGCGTGAAAGGCCGGCAGTTTCTCACCAATTCATTCCCTGTCAATTCAGCAAGGATGCTAAGAATTGTTTCCAAAATCGAAAAGATCATCCATGGGCAATGCGCGGCCTGCCGCTCGCGGACGCGATGAAGCGTGCCTCGACCAGCTTGCGGCTCCCCTCGACCTCGGGGGCGTCGATCTCTTCCCGCAGCATCGAGGCCGGCTCGTCGGCACCGTTGGTGCGAGCAGCTTCGAGCGCCATCGTTTCGGCCCGACGCCGCGCCGCTGAAAACGCCTGCTCCTGATCGAGAAAACGCTCGCTCACCCCCGCCCCGTTGACAATGAAGATGCCCTCTTCCGGCGTGGTGACGAACACGGTGACGGATGCCCGCACCTGGCCGACGACCGCACCCACCGCATTCGCCACGTCGGCCTCATCAGGAATAGCGGGCTCAGTGCCGAGCATGCCGGCGATGGCGGGATAGTAGACCGGAGCCGAGGCGCCCAGGCCGACGAGTGGGCGATCGAGGCCGATCGAAAATCGCACGATGCCCGGCGCGCGCCTGAGCGCACGGTCGACCGCCTGCGAGACCGCCGGGTCGATGGCCCCCGCCCCGTCTTCGCCGAGACAGGCCTGCAGGATGACTTCGGACGATTGGCGCGTGACGCGGTCGACGATCATCTCAGCCATTTTCTCGGGGGATGCGGCAATCGGCTGGCCAGAGCCGTCGCGGGTGCGCGCCGCAAGTTCGATGCCGAGACGCGCACCCTCGGCGCTCCATTGCGACTGTCGGCCGAGCACATGCATCGCGTCGGAGGGCGTCAGCCCGCAGATATGGACCAGGCCTCGCGCCACCAGCCGGTCCAGCGTTGCCCGCTGCGGCGTGGATGTCAGCAGGTTTTCCAGCGAGATCGGCACTGCGCCGATGCGCTCGTAAAGCGCCTGCTCCTGTGGTTGCAGACCGCTGGCCAGGTGGTCGGGGAGACCGGTGCGTACGGCCAGCCGACCGTTGTGACGGCCGACATGCTGAGCCCGCAACTGCCTTTCGAGCACGGACAACACCGCATCGCCATGCAATGCAGCCGCAAGGCTGAGCGGCATCAGCCGCCGCGGCCCAAGATCGATCTTCGCTTTCAGCCCGCGATCATTGATGCGAACCTCCGAATCGCCGCCGAGACCATAGGTCCGCATCGCCACCGCCTCGACCATGGTGCGGAAGCCGCCGACCACCGCACCTTCGGCGTCGAGCCGCGGACGACCCCGGTCGAGCACAGCGACATCCGTCGTTGTGCCGCCGATATCCGAGACGACGGCATTGTCGAGGCCGGTCAGGTGCCGCGCGCCGACAAGGCTGGCGGCGGGTCCGGAGAGGATCGTCTCGATCGGCCGGAGCCTCGCCTCTTCGGCCGAGATCAAGGCGCCATCGCCGCGCACCACCATCATTGGCACATCGATGCCACGGGATTTCAGAAAGCCTTCGCAAGAGCCGATCAGGCGGTCGATCATCGAGACGAGCCGGGCGTTCAGAAGTGTCGTCAGCGCCCGGCGCGGGCCACCGAGCTTTGAAGAGAGCTCATGGCTGCAGGTGACCGGCAGATGCGAGACTTCGCGGATGCGGTCGCGCACCCGCTTCTCGTGATCCGGATTGCGGACGGCGAAATAGCCGGCGATCGCGAAGGAGGAAACCTGAGCGGCCAGGATCGGCAGGGCCTCGTCAAGCGCGGTCATGTCGAGTGGCGTCTCGCCGCCGTGAACGTTGTGACCGCCCGGCAGGAATATGACCGGATCGGAGCCGAGCGCGTCCTGCAGCCCGTCGCGCTTGAGGTCGTCGGGGCCAAAGCCGATCATCACCAGGCCGGCACGGCCGCCCTGGCCCTCGACGAGCGCGTTGGTGGCAAGGGTGGTCGACAACGACACGAGGCTGATGGCGGAGGCCGGGACATCTGCCTTTTGCAACACCTGCTCGACCGCGCCGGAAATCCCGACGGCCAGATCGTGCCGCGTCGTCAGCGCCTTTGCCTTGGCGACGACACCCGCCGTTTCGCTGAAGAGAACGGCGTCGGTGTAGGTTCCACCGGTATCGATGCCGAGAAGAAAATGGGACGTCAATTCAAACCAGTCCAGTGTTTCGGCCGGGGCAGCCCGGGTTCATTGGGGATCGATCCGGTGATATGACATATTGGAAGAGAAGGCCATCGTGTCGCGGACATTCGCGATCAGCAGAGCGACATGATACGAACGGGGGTGCGGCATGACATTTTCCAGAGGTTCGGCGGTCGCCGGCATGCTTGCCGCGGCATTGCTTTTCGCCCAGCCCGGCGGCGCACAGGACGCAGCCGAGGAAGAGGAATACAAGCCGCAACTGCCCGATGTGTCGATCTACAAGGCGATGCTCGATGCCAACAAGCAGACGGGGTGGATCCAGTTTCGCAACTACGACGACCGGCAGCTGATCTATTTTACCGCATTGCAAACGATGCATTGCCGGCTATCGGAAATCCGCTACTCGATCAATTCGGACGCTCTCGACAAGCGCTTCCCGCTGGCCAAGTGCAATCCGCAGATCCCCTTCAACCTGCCCGCCGACGAAACGGCCGAGTATGTCTACATCTCACTGCCCGCAAACGAAGCCAAGACGCTGACGATCCAGGCGGTCTGGGACGACGGCGCCGGCAGCGAGATCGTCGTCTACAAGCCCTGCGACAATGTCGGGGATGCGACCTGTGCCGCGATCAAGACGATCAAGAAGCCATCGAAGCAACTGCCACAGCCGATGCCCGCCGACTCACCGGTACGCGGCGTACAATCGCCCATTCCCGGCAAGACCTTCAGCGAACCGAAACCCTCATCGGCAAGCCGCCCCGCGGTTGAGTAGTCAGCCTCTGCACCGGCCATGGCTGCGTTTCTTCGGTAACGTCGAAGCGGAACCGGTGCATCAGGACGGCAAGGGCGATGACGGCCTCCTGCAGCGCGAAGGTCGCGCCGATGCAGATGCGTGGCCCCGCCCCGAAAGGCAGATACTGAAAGCGGTGCAGCTTCTCGCGGTTTTCCGGCAGGAAACGCTCGGGCATGAAAGCACGTGGGCGGTCCCAGTAGAGCACGTGTCGATGCAGTGTCCATGGCATCACCAGCACCGCAATCCCCTTGGGTATCCGCACACGCTCGCCGGTCGGCGATGTCCACTCGTCGTCCTCGATCGCAGCGCGATTGATCGATGGCGCCGGCGGGTAGAGCCGCATCGCCTCCTCGAAGGCGGCCAGCACATGCGGCATCAGGTTCAGCCATTCGACCGGTTCGGCACCGCTCCTGAGCACCTCATCGATCTCCGCCTCCATGGTCTCGCGGAAAGCCGGCGTGTTGGCGACGCAATAGAGCGTCCAGGCAAGCGCCCGGGCGGTGGTCTCGTGCCCCGCGCCGATGAAGGTGAGGATATTGTCCTCGATCTCCGCGGTCGAAAGACCATTCGCGCCCTCCGTCTGCAGCAGCAGGGTAAGGAAATCGTTGGGCGTGCCGGCGGGGTCCGTCGCCATGCGCCGGCGTCTCAGCGCCATCGTTTCCGAAACGATCGCGCGAAAGCGGTTCATGACCTTCTTGCCGCCGATGCGCGTCAGGCGTGGCAGCCATTCCGGCGCCAACAGAATGTCCATCGGATCGACGCGCCCCATGCGGTGGAGAAGCTCTTCGACACTCTGGACGAAGCCCTCCCTTTCGACCGCGACCTCGCCGGAAAACAGCGTTTCCGCCAGGATATCGAAGGTCAGTTCGGTCATGTCGCTGGCGACATTGGTGGTGAACGGTTTCACCTTCGCCTGCGCGTAGCGCTCGACGAACTCTTCCGACCGACGCAGCATCTGCCCGGCAAATCCCTTGGCGTGGCGCGGGGTGAACACCGGCGCAATCGCCTTGCGCGACCGTTTCCAGATCTCGCCTTCGGCAGTCAGAAGACCGTCGCGCAGGATCGGGCGAAGGATCAGCCGCCGGACCTTAGACATCTCATAGTTGCCGACGTTTTCGACGAGGATATAGCGGATGAGGCCGGGATCGTTGACGATCAGGGTGCGCTGGGTGATGAACCTGGTCTCGATCCACGGCAGCGTGTAGGATGGCTCGCCCCAGAGTTCGAGCGGATTGCGCAGAACGGTCTTGATGATCTTCAGGTAGGACGGCACGCCGACCCGAGGAATGGGAGCCGGTGGTTCGAAGGGCTCCGGACGCACGTCCATGGTGATAGGCCTTTCTCGATTGCGCCAGGATTTCAGGTTTTTACGGCGCAATCAAGGAAAGTGCTTCACGTGAATCACAACAGGCCTTCGAGCTCTTGAAGCTTGTCGTTCACCAGCCAGCCGTAATAGTTTTCCTCGGGCCACTGGGTCTCGCCGCCCTGGTTCCTGGCGGCAAGGGCTGCTGCGCGGCGATCGGGGTTGCCGATATTGTAGAGCGTGGCGGTGACGCCGGGATTGCCTGAAATGTCGACGCCGGCGACGGACTTGTAGACGTCGATCGAGTGGCGGATCGAGGCGGCCATATAGGCGAGCGAGACATCAGGATCCATGATCGCCTCATAGACGCCGGCGGCGTTGTTCTCGTCGAGCCGCTCGTAGCCCGACGTCTTCGACACGATATCGGTCAGCATCAGGGCGGTCAGCGGATTGATCTGCCCAAGACCGAAGGTCTGGCCGGCCAAGAAAGGCTGGAAGAAGACGGCACTGAAGCGATTGTCCGGAAAGGACTTGCCACCGACGGATTTGCCGCGGAACTCGCTGTCCCAGACCCGCTCGCGGCAGCTCCACAGCGAATAGGAACTCTTCTTTCCCGTGCAGTCGGCAAACTGCGGACGGGCGACGAAATCAGCCACCGTCTCGCCGTCATAACCGAACTGGAAGCTGTTGCCGGCATAGGCCGCGGCCTTGACGTAATAGGACTGCAGCCGATCGTAGGCGTCGACATTATAGGTGTGTTCGCCGACGATGGCGCCGATCATGTGGATCGGCGCGATGCCATAGGCGCGTGACGTCGACTTGATCTTGCTGATCAGCTGCCGGTCATTGGCAAGCAGATCCCGCACCTTCTCGTATTTGGCATCGAAGGATGTGCGGCCGGCCTTGGTGCGGCGAACGGATGCGCCCGGGATGCCGGGTTGTTCGACGTTCCGGTTGCCCGGCGGAACAACATTGGCCGCCATCGTCTGGCCTGCGGTCAGGCAAAACGTGGCGATAGCGAGCATGCAGGCGGTAAAACGCACGATCTCTTCTTCCTATGAACGGTGGAGACGCCATATCCGGCGGCGCGGCTCCTACGACAGGATCATGTCGGAATAATGCCTCCGGCCACAATCGATTGCGGTTTCCGTGTTAGAAAAAATGAAGGCGCCTGTCGAGAGACGGGCGCCTTGCATCTTCACAGTTGCCGACACGCAAAGTACTGCGGCGACCCCTGCGTTACATCCTGTAACGCCAGCGTTACAGGATGTAACGCGACAGGTCGGTGTTGGCGGCGAGATCGCCGACATGCTTGCGGACATATTCCGCATCGATCGTTACACCCTGGCCGGCACGGTCCGGGGCGTTGAACGAGATTTCGTCCAATACACGCTCCATCACTGTCTGCAGGCGCCGGGCGCCGATGTTCTCGACGCTTGAGTTGAGCTGAACGGCCACGTCGGCCAGCGCATCGATGGCGTCGTCGGTGAAGTCGAGCTTCACTTCTTCCGTCTCGAGCAGCGCCTTGTACTGGCGGATGAGGCTCACCTCGGTCTCCGTCAGGATGCGGCGGAAGTCTTCCTTCGTCAGCGCGCGCAGCTCGACCCGGATCGGCAGTCGGCCCTGCAGCTCGGGCAAAAGGTCGGAAGGCTTCGACACATGGAACGCGCCCGACGCGATGAAGAGAATGTGGTCGGTCTTCACCGGTCCATACTTGGTCGCCACCGTCGTACCTTCGACCAGCGGCAACAGATCCCGCTGCACGCCTTCGCGCGATACGCCGGCGCCCATGCCGCCTTCGCGCGACGCGATCTTGTCGATCTCGTCGAGGAAGACGATGCCGTCGTCCTCGACCGCCCGCACCGCCTCGCGCTGGATCTGCTCATTGTCGAGCAGCTTGTCGGACTCGTCGTTGACAAGCACCTCGTAGGAAGCCTTGACCGTCGTCTTGACCTTCTTGGTGCGTGCGCCAAGCGCCTTGCCGAACATTTCCGACAGGTTCAGCACGCCGATATTGGCGCCCGGCATGCCCGGGATTTCGAAGCCGCCCGGCGCACCGGTCTCGGCGACGTCGACCTCGATTTCCTTGTCGTCCAGCTCGTTGGCGCGCAGCTTCTTGCGGAACGAATCGCGCGTTGCGGGCGAGGCCGTGGCGCCGACCAGTGCGTCGAGCACGCGCTCCTCGGCATTCTGATGGGCCTTCGCCTTGACTTCCGCCCGGCGCTTTTCGCGCACGAGACCGATGCCGACTTCGACGAGGTCACGGACGATCTGCTCGACGTCGCGGCCGACGTAGCCGACTTCGGTGAACTTGGTCGCCTCGACCTTGACGAAGGGCGCGCCGGCAAGTTTCGCCAGGCGGCGGGAGATTTCCGTCTTGCCGACGCCGGTCGGCCCGATCATCAGGATGTTCTTCGGCATGACCTCGTCGCGCAGCTCGTCACCGAGCTGCTGGCGCCGCCAGCGATTGCGCAACGCAATCGCGACCGCGCGCTTGGCGTCGTTCTGGCCGATGATGAAACGATCGAGTTCCGACACGATTTCTCTGGGTGAAAAAGTACTCATGAATTCCTCTCAAACTCGGTCCGCGTCAGCTCCATCAGGAGTGTGCGGCCGGATGCATCTATCCATTCGCCAAAGGGCACGAAGCCCGCTTTCGCATAGGCCCTGACGGCCCTTCTGTTACCCGCATCGGGGTCGATCACGATCCGTGGTGCGCCGGCGGCAAAAAGCGTCTGCGCGAAGGCCCGCAAGGCCAGCGACGCCACGCCTTTTCCGGTCATCTCCGGCGGCCCGATGAAAATATCGACGCCGGGGACATCGGTTGGCAGCTCCTTCGCCCACGGCTCTTCGTCATATTGGGACGGTGTCCAGGACTGGATGTAGCCTGCCGGCTCGCCGGCGACGTGGAAGATGAAGCCATCCACCTCGCCCGTGGCGCAGCCGTCGCGGATCAGCTCGACTTCCTTGTCCGGATCACCCCACCATTGCCGGACATGCGGCTCGCTCAGCCAGCCATGCAGCATCGGCAGGTGGTTATCGGCCACCCGCTCGAAGCTGACATGAACCTGGTCAGTTGGCATCCAGCGTCTCCACCACGACATTGTGGTTGGTATAGACGCAGATGTCGCCTGCGATTTCGAGTGCCCGGCGGGCGATGTCCTCGGCCGACTTGTTGCTGTCCATCAGGGCGCGGGCCGCGGCAAAGGCGTAATTGCCGCCCGAGCCGATGGCGATCGTTCCATGTTCCGGCTCCAGCACGTCGCCGTTGCCGGTAATCGCCAGCGTGATCGACTTGTCGGCGACCAGCATCATGGCTTCCAGATTGCGCAGATACTTGTTCGTGCGCCAATCCTTGGCGAGCTCCACCGCCGCGCGCATCAGCTGGTCGGGGTATTGTTCGAGCTTGGCTTCGAGCCGCTCCAGAAGCGTGAAGGCGTCGGCCGTCGCCCCGGCAAAGCCGGCGATCACGTCGCCCTTGGCAAGGCGCCGCACCTTGCGGGCATTGCTCTTCATCACCGTCTGCCCAAGGCTGACCTGGCCGTCGCCGGCCATGACCACCTTGCCGTCCTTGCGCACCGTGATGATGGTGGTCGCATGCATCGTTCCGTAGGGATTGTGTTCACTCATTAAAGATACCTGTCGGCCCCAGAACCAGGGGCGTTGGGGGGCTCGAACGAGCCTGGTTGCTTGAAGCCTATGTAAGTGCGCCAAACGCGATTGCAAATGCCGTCCAGCCACGCAGTTGACCGCAAATTGGGCGCCTGCCCGAATCGTTCGAATCTCGGTCGCGGTTCTGGATATTTTCCGCCTCCCCTGATAAGGAGCGGCTCCAGCGCATACAGGAGAGCCTGATGGCAGAAGCCACGTCCAGCCGCACCGGCCAAGTTTCGCGAAAGACCAATGAAACTGCCGTGTCCGTATCCGTCAACATCGATGGAACCGGAACGTCGAAGATTGCGACCGGAGTCGGCTTCTTCGACCACATGCTGGACCAGCTCTCCCGACATTCGCTGATCGACATGGAGATCAAGACCGACGGCGACCTCTATGTCGACGATCACCACACCGTCGAAGACACCGGCATTGCCATCGGCCAGGCCATCGCCAAGGCGCTTGGCGACCGGCGCGGCATTACCCGCTATGCCTCGCTCGATCTTGCCATGGATGAGACGATGACCCGCGCGGCGGTGGATGTGTCCGGCCGGCCGTTCCTCGTCTGGAACGTGACCTTCACCTCGCCGAAGATCGGCACGTTCGACACCGAGCTGGTGCGCGAATTCTTCCAGGCGCTCGCCCAGAACGCCGGGATCACGCTGCATGTCCAGAACCTCTACGGCGCCAACAACCATCATATCGCCGAAACCTGCTTCAAGTCCGTCGCCCGCGTCCTTCGCACGGCAACCGAAATCGATCCGCGCCAGGCCGGCCGCGTTCCCTCGACCAAGGGTACGCTTGCCTGAGCGGTCATTATCTGGCTGATGACCATGGCCTCTTACATGATCCTGACCCCGCCGGGCGCCCGCGCTGACGATGACCGGGCACGTTTCGTCGCCGACGGCTTCTCCTGGTGCGCCTTTCTGTTTCCGGCGCTCTGGCTTTTTGCCAAGCGCATGTGGCTCACTGGAATCGCAGTTGCTGTTCTGCAGATTCTGTTAATCTCTCTGTCGGCGATCGGTGGCGGCCTGCTGGCAGCACTTCTGTTGCATCTGGCGCTCGGGCTCATGGTCTCGCTGGAAGGCCCTGTATTCATCGCCCGCCGACTGATCTCCCGCGACTGGACGCTGCGCTCGATTGTTCCTGCACGCGATCTTGAGACCGCCGAGGAAATCTACTTCGCAAACGTGGTCCCGGCCGACCGAAAGGCAACGGAGCGGCCATCTGTCGACTGGCCAAGACAGGCGCCGGCAAAGGCCGGCCCGGGACTTGGGCTTTTTGAATCCTACGGAGAACGCTGATGCGCGTCGCCATTATCGACTATGGATCGGGCAATCTGCGCTCGGCAACGAAGGCCTTCGAAAGGGCTGCACGGGAAGCCGGCATCGCCGCCGAAATCGACCTGACGGACAGGCCCGAACGGGTGGCGACCGCCGACCGTATCGTGCTGCCGGGTGTCGGCGCCTATGCGGATTGTCGTCGCGGCCTTGCTGCCGTCGACGGCATGGAGCAGGCACTGACCGAGGTTGTCGAGCAGGCCGCCCGGCCGTTTCTCGGCATCTGCGTCGGCATGCAGCTGATGTCGTCGCGCGGCCTCGAGAAGACCACGACACATGGATTTGGCTGGATCCCCGGCGACGTCGTCGAAATGAAGCCTGCGGACACGTCGCTGAAAATCCCGCAGATCGGCTGGAACACGCTGCGACTTGCACGCGCGCATCCGTTGTTTGACGGCATCCACACGGGCGACGACGGCCTGCACGCCTATTTCGTGCACTCCTACCACCTGGCCGCGGAAAATGCCGACGATGTGATCGCCGAGGCGGACTACGGTGGCGCCGTCACTGCCTTCGTCGCCAACGGCAACAAGGCCGGCTCGCAGTTCCACCCGGAAAAGAGCCAGGTACTCGGCCTTGCCCTCATCTCGAATTTCCTGCGTTGGAAGCCCTGAAAGCTTCTGCGATCTCTGATCGGATAGATACATGATCCTTTTCCCCGCTATCGACCTGAAAGACGGGCAATGCGTGCGCCTGAAGCTCGGCGACATGGAGCAGGCAACGGTCTATAACCCGGATCCCGGCGCCCAGGCGCGCGCCTTCGAGGAGCAGGGCTTCGAATGGCTGCATGTGGTCGACCTCAATGGTGCCTTTGCCGGCGAGACCGTCAATGGTGCGGCCGTCGACGCGATCCTCAAGTCGACCAGGAACCCTGTGCAGCTCGGCGGCGGCATCCGTACGCTTGAGCATATCGAGAACTGGCTGTCGCGCGGGCTTGCCCGCGTCATTCTCGGCACCGTCGCTGTGCGCGATCCGGCGCTGGTGATCGAAGCCTGCCGCAGGTTTCCGGGCAAGGTCGCCGTCGGCATCGACGCCAAGGGCGGCAAGGTCGCCGTCGAGGGCTGGGCAGAGGCGTCGGAGCTCGGCGTTATCGAGCTTGCGAAGAAATTCGAGGGCGCCGGCGTTTCGGCGATCATCTACACCGACATCGATCGCGACGGCATTCTCACGGGGATCAATTGGGTAGCGACGCTGGAGCTTGCCGATGCCGTTTCGATCCCGGTGATCGCTTCGGGCGGCCTCGCCTCGATGGACGATATCCGGCGAATGATCGCCCCGGATGCGGCAAAGCTCGAAGGCGCCATCTCCGGCCGCGCGCTCTATGATGGCCGCATCGACCCGCAGGAAGCACTGGCGCTGATCCGCGCTACGAGAAAGGCATGAGCCGATGACCCTCAAAGCCCGCGTTATCCCCTGCCTCGACGTCAAGGACGGTCGGGTCGTCAAAGGGGTCAACTTCGTCGATCTGATCGATGCCGGCGATCCGGTCGAGGCGGCACGCGCCTATGATGCGGCCGGAGCAGACGAACTCTGCTTCCTCGACATCACCGCCTCGTCCGACAACCGCGAAACCATCTTCGATGTGGTGGCCCGCACGGCGGAACAATGCTTCATGCCGCTGACCGTCGGCGGTGGCGTGCGCCAGGTGGCGGATATCCGCAAGCTGCTGCTCGCAGGCGCCGACAAGGTTTCGATCAATACGGCGGCGGTGAAGAACCCGGAGTTCGTCGCCGAAGCCGCCGACAAGTTCGGCAACCAGTGCATTGTCGTCGCGATCGATGCCAAGAAAGTCTCCGGGGAAGGCGAAGAAAACCGCTGGGAGATCTTCACCCATGGCGGCCGACAGACGACGGGCATCGACGCGGTCGAATTTGCCCGGCGCGTCGTCGATCTCGGCGCCGGCGAAATCCTCTTGACCTCGATGGATCGTGACGGAACGAAGAGCGGCTACGATATCGCGCTGACCCGGGCGGTTGCCGATGCCGTGCGCGCGCCCGTTATCGCCTCGGGTGGCGTCGGCACCCTCGACCACATGGTCGCCGGTATCCGCGACGGCCATGCGACGGCGGTTCTGGCCGCGTCGATCTTCCACTTCGGCACCTATAGTATTGGCGAAACCAAGCGCTATATGGCCGACCATGGCATCGCCATGCGTCTCGATTGAGTTTCGGGGTTTCGTTGATGAGTGATTTTTCCCTTTCCGACCTCGAGACCATCGTCGCCGCGCGCGCCAAAGCGTCGCCGGATGAATCCTGGACGGCGAAACTGGTCGCAAACGGCCAGCAGAAAGCGGCCAAGAAACTGGGCGAGGAAGCGGTCGAAACCGTGATCGCGGCGATCCGGAACGATCGCCAGAATCTCGTCGATGAGAGCGCCGATCTGCTCTATCATCTTATGGTCGTATTGAAAATTGCGGACATTCCGTTGCAGGATGTGCTCGACGAACTTGCACGGCGGACAAGCCAATCCGGTCTGCAGGAAAAGGCTAATCGGCAGGATCCATGACCCTAGCTGCGCAAGACATCGAAGCGGCCGACCTCCCGGACAATCTCCAGAAGCGGGATTATTCGCCCTATCATCTGTTTTCTGCCGAAGAGTGGTCCCGCTTTCGCGCCGACACGCCCCTGACGCTGACAGCGGACGAAGTGCAGCGGCTGCGCTCGCTGAACGACCCGGTGGATCTCGGCGAAGTCAGGCAGATCTACCTGTCGCTATCGCGGCTTCTTTCCGCACATGTGGAATCGTCCCAGCTTCTGTTCGAGCAGCGCAAGCGCTTTCTCAGCATGTCCGGCGAGACGAAGACGCCCTTCGTTATCGGCATTGCCGGGTCGGTCGCCGTCGGCAAGTCGACCGCCGCCCGTATCCTTGCGCAGCTTTTGTCGCGCTGGCCGTCGAGCCCGAAGGTCGATCTCGTCACGACGGACGGCTTCCTCTATCCGAACGCGGTCCTGCAGCGCGAAAACATGATGGATCGCAAGGGCTTCCCGGAGAGCTACGACCTTGGCGCGCTGCTGCGGTTCCTGTCGGCGATCAAGGCCGGCCAGCCGAACGTCAAGGCGCCGAGCTATTCGCACATGACCTATGACGTGCTGCCGGATCAGTTCACGGTCATCGACCGGCCCGACATTCTGATCTTCGAAGGCATCAACGTCCTGCAATCGCGCAACCTGCCCGCCGACGGCAAGATCGTGCCGATGGTCTCGGACTTCTTCGACTTCTCGATCTATATCGATGCCGAGGAGAGCCTGATCCACAGCTGGTACGTCAGCCGCTTCATGCGCCTCAGGGAAACGGCGTTCAAGAATCCGGAATCCTACTTCCACCGCTATGCGACGATCAGCGAAGACGCGGCGCGTGCGATCGCCGAAGGGCTGTGGCACAACATCAACCTGAAGAACCTGCACCAGAACATTCTGCCGACGCGGCCGCGCGCCGACCTGATCCTGCAGAAAGGCCCCAACCACCTCACCGAGAAGGTGGCGCTGCGCAAGCTATGAGCGCGCTGGTGCCTGTCGCCCGAAAGCACACAACTGCTTCGCGGAAAAACGGTCGCAACGCGAGGGCCTGCGACGCCATTTCCAAGTGACAGGTGCTAGGGATTGACCCGGCGCAGCGTCAGATTGAGCCGGCCGCCATTTTTCAGCAGTGTCGACGTATTCGGATAGATCCGGTCGACGCCGTGGAAGGCCAGACGCCCTTCTCCGCCAAGCACGACGATATCGCCGCTTTCGAGCCTGAAGGATACGGTCTGGCCGCCGCGCTCTTTGCCGCCGACCCGAAACAGGCAGCTGTCCCCAAGAGAAATAGAAACGACAGCCGTCTCGAGATCGCGCTCGTCCCTGTCCTGGTGCAGGCCCATGCGCGCCTCTTCGGAATAGAAGTTCACGAGGCAGGCTTCCGGCTGCTTGTCGCTGGCTGACACCGCGTTCCAGATTTCAAGGAGAACCTCCGGCATCGGCGGCCACGCCCTGCCCGTTGCGGGATGCTGCGGCTGATAGCGGTAGCCTTTCTCGCGGTCGGTCACCCAGCCGAGCGGTCCGCAATTGGTCATGCGCACCGACATCGGCTTGCCGGTCTTGGGCATTTCCGGCACGAACAGCGGCGCTTCGGCAACCACGCCGCGGATCGCGTCGACGATCTGCTCCTGGCGGGCACGGTCGAGAAAGCCGGGGATGTGTTTTATCCCTTTCGGGAGAACCTGCATGAGGTTGCCCTCACTCCTCAAGCCCGAGCAGTTTTGCCGGGACGCCGTAGCGCTCAGACCATCCGGCATAGGCGACATCCGTCGGGCCAACGACGTGATCCACCAGGTTCCATCGGCCGCCCTGGAAGCTGACGAGTGCGAACACGGTCAGACCATCCATCATGTCGGCTTCATCGCGAAAGCCGGTTTGCGCCAGATCGATGGCGCCACCACCGGGACGCTGCGGTTCGACCTGTACGAAGGCCCAGTTCGGCGCAGCCCGCATCGTGGTGACGACGAATTCGACCAAGCCACGCATCTCCGCCTCGACGGCAGGCCGCAGGGCATCAAGGATCGCCGCGCGCTCCGAACTGCCCTTACAGCGCCGCGCGTCAAATATGACGCGCAAAGGACGCTGTAACGCTTTAAACCTGCTGCATAATTTTATCCTTAAATCGGATCCGATTTAAGGAATTATGCAGTAGCCGGCTCACGCAGCGTCTGCGCGGTACCGGTGGTGGCAAGTCCCAGACTTGCCACCACCAGAACGACGCTTGAAAATGCTCGCTTCGACAATCTTGTCACGCGGCATCCAGATCCGGGATGCGCAGAACCTGGCCGGGATAAATCTTGTCGGGATGGGTCAGCATCGGCTTGTTGGCCTCGAAGATCACCGTGTGCTTGGCGCCCTTGCCTTTCCCGTACTGCGCCTCGGCGATCTTCCAGAGGTTGTCGCCCTTCTTGACGGTATAGAGGACGGGGGCCTTGGCGGGTACCGGCGCCGCACCGGCATCCGCCACCTTCAGATCCGACGCTTCGACCGAGGAAACGCCAAGCGTGTTGCCGACGGCGACGACGGCCTTTTCGAACGCCGTCTGATCCTTGACGATACCCTTCAGCACCACCTTGTCATTGACGACTTCGACCTGGACGTCCTTGGTGCCGAGATCGTGCGAAGCGAGTTCCTTCTGGACGCTTTCGGTATCAGGCGCATCGTCGTCGCCGCCAATGCCCAACTTCTTGCCGGCGTTCTTGATAAAACTGAAAAGGCCCATGGATCCCTCCGTCTGCAAAAATCCCTGCGGGATAAGAGAGGGCGCTTGACGGCAAAAGACAAGAGACCGGTGAAAAGATTCCGCAACCGGAAGTCACTCGCCGGTCGGGCGTCCGCGCAACTTCTTGGTCTCACCGCGGCCGGTCTTTTCCTTCAGCCGGCGCTCGATCGAACCGCGTGTCGGCTTGGTCTTCTTGCGTGGCGGCGGTGGTGGCTCCGCGGCCTTGAGGATCATCTCCTTCAGCCTTTCGCGCGCGTCCTCACGGTTGCGCTCCTGGCTGCGGAAACGACTGGCCTCGATCATCAGCACGCCGTCTTTCGAGGCGCGGCGACCGGCGAGTTTCAGGGTATTGGCCTTGATGCGATCGGTCAGCGCGGGCGACGCCTGGACGTTGAAGAACAACTGGACGGCCGTCGATACCTTGTTGACGTTCTGGCCGCCTGGGCCGCCGGCCAGCACGAATTGCTCCGTCAGTTCCCAGCCGGCAAGCACGATGTTGTCGTTTATGTAAAGCGGGTCGCTAGCCATGATTCACCTCGCCCGATCTATGGCACAGAGCGAACCTCTTGAAAACATTCGCCAGGAAAACGAAAAACCCGGCCATCAAGACCGGGTTTCACGTGAATCATAGCCAGCAATGCTTATTCGGCGGCGATCTTCGGGCCGGGTGCGGCATCGCGCACACTGCCATCGACATGCTCTTCGAACTTGGCGAAGTTGGCGATGAACATATCGACCAGGCGGCGGGCCTGGGCGTCATAGGCGTTGCCGTCCGCCCAGGTCGAGCGTGGATCGAGGATGCCGTTGTCGACGCCCGGTACGGAGACGGGTACGGCGAAACCGAAGTTCGCATCGGTGCGCAGTTCAGCCGCATTCAGCGAACCGTCGAGTGCGGCGGCGAGCAGAGCGCGGGTGACCTTGATCGGCATGCGGCTGCCGGCGCCATAGGCACCGCCGGTCCAGCCGGTGTTGACCAGCCAGCAGGTGACGCCGTTCTTGGCGATCAGGTCCTTCAACAGGTTGCCGTATTCCGACGGATGGCGCGGCATGAACGGTGCGCCGAAGCAGGTCGAGAAGGTTGCTTCCGGCTCGGTGACGCCCTTCTCCGTGCCGGCGACCTTGGCGGTGTAGCCGGACAGGAAGTGGTACATCGCCTGTTCCGGCGTCAGCTTGGCGATCGGCGGCATCACACCGAAGGCGTCGGCGGTCAGCATGATGATCGTGCGCGGCTGCGGCGCGGTACCGGTTTCGCTGGCATTCGGAATGAAATCCAGCGGGTAGGCGCAGCGGGTGTTCTCGGTCAGCGAACCATCGTCGAAATCGGGGACCCGGCGTTCGTCGAGAACGACATTCTCCATGACGGTGCCGAAGCGGCGGGTCGTCGCGAAGATTTCCGGCTCGGCGGCCTCCGAAAGACGGATGGCCTTGGCGTAGCAGCCGCCTTCGAAGTTGAAGACGCCCTCATCTCCCCAGCCGTGCTCATCATCGCCGATCAGCGTGCGGGTCGGGTCGGCCGAGAGCGTGGTCTTGCCGGTGCCCGACAGGCCGAAGAAGATGGCGGTATCGCCATCAGGGCCGACATTGGCCGAGCAATGCATCGGCATGACGCCCTTCTTCGGCAGCAGGTAGTTCAGAACGGTGAACACCGACTTCTTCATTTCGCCGGCATAGGACGTGCCGCCGATGAGGATGAGCCCATTGGCGAGATCGCAGGCAATAACCGTTTCCGTACGGCAGCCGTGGCGCTCGGGATCGGCCTTGAAGCTCGGCAGGTCGATGATCGTCAGCTTCGGCAGGAAGGAAGCCAGCGCCCCGCGCTCCGGACGGATCAACAGGTTGCGAATGAACAGCGAGTGCCAGGCAAATTCGGTGACGACACGGGTCGGCAGGGCATTGTCCTTGTCAGCGCCGCCGACGAGGTCCTGGACATAGAGCGACATGCCCTTGGCATGATCAAGCATATCCTGGCGCAGCACGGCGAAATGCTCCGGCGACAGCGGCTTGTTGTTGTCCCACCAGATCTGATCGTCGGTGGACGCATCGCGGACGACAAACTTGTCCTTCGGAGAGCGGCCGGTGTGCTGGCCGGTGCGCGCAACGATCGCACCATGCGCCGTCAGCTGAGCCTCGCCACGGCGGATGGCTTCTTCATAAAGTTCTGCGGCTTCAAAGTTGTACCGAACCACGTCCAGGTCGGTAAAGCCGAGTTTTTCCAAGCCGTTCGCTGCATTGCGAGTGCCGAGTTGCTCCATGGTCAAGCTTCCTTCGTGTTTGGCCATTGGCGTTGAATTTGGCCGGAACATACTTGCATGCTCGCTCAAAAACAAGGCGACGTCAAAAAAAGAATAATGATTTCAGTATATTAATCGATTTAAAGAAAATTATCGTTTTTTTAATCGGTTGAATCCGAGTTCCCTGCGCCATATCTGCCTCTGAGCGACGGAGTGTACGCTCGAGAGCTTTTTGGGCTTCGCCACAATTTGTTCCACCTTTATACTCAAGTAACGCACCCGTGACTCGCGGTTGCCGCGGATTCGGCGACGAAACCGGTAATCGGCCTCAAATGACGGAGTTGAACACGATGCAGACCATCGCGCTTGTCGATGATGACCGGAATATCCTGACGTCCGTATCCATCGCCCTTGAAGCTGAAGGTTACAAGGTCGAGACCTATACGGACGGCGCCTCCGCGCTCGAAGGCCTTTTGGCCCGGCCGCCGCAGCTTGCGATCTTCGACATCAAGATGCCGCGCATGGACGGCATGGAGCTGTTGCGGCGCCTGCGTCAGAAGTCGGATCTGCCGGTGATCTTCCTGACGTCGAAGGACGAGGAAATCGACGAGCTCTTCGGCCTGAAGATGGGGGCCGACGATTTCATCACCAAGCCGTTCTCCCAGCGCCTGCTGGTCGAGCGCGTCAAGGCGATCCTGCGCCGGGCGGCCAACCGCGAAGCGGCGGCAGCCGGCGGCACCGCCGGAACACCCAAGACGTCCGACGCGCCGTCGCGCTCGCTGGAGCGCGGGCAGCTGGTCATGGACCAGGAGCGCCACACCTGCACCTGGAAGAACGAGCCGGTAACCCTGACGGTCACCGAGTTTCTCATTCTTCACTCGCTTGCCCAGCGCCCGGGCGTGGTGAAGAGCCGCGATGCCCTGATGGACGCGGCCTATGACGAGCAGGTCTATGTCGACGATCGCACCATCGACAGCCACATCAAGCGGCTGCGCAAGAAATTCAAGATGGTCGACAACGACTTCGACATGATCGAGACGCTCTACGGCGTCGGCTACCGCTTTCGCGAGATGGCCTGAGGCGATAGGGGCCTCGAGGACTTGCCATCGCGTCGTTTGTGGAGCATTCAGAACCGATGCGATGGCGGGCAGGCTTCGACCCGCCTCTTGGCTTGGCCGGTGGCATTGAATCCACGAGACCGAAGACCAGAAAAAAGAACATCGGCGGACCTGCGAAACCCGGCATACGGGTAACGCGTGTTCGCAGTCAGAAGATACGGCGGGGGTGATCCGCTGCAGGAGCGGAAAGACTTGGTGGAAGTCTTGCAAGGCGATGTCGACGAACTTGACGGACGGGCATCGGCCCGCAACGGCCAGCGGCGCTGGGCGTATTCCTTCACGCTGATTCGCCGCCTGTTCGGCAACGCCGTCTTTTCGAGCCTGACGCGACGAATCGTCTTCTTCAACCTCGTCGCGCTCGTGGTCCTGGTCGGCGGGATCATGTATCTCAACCAGTTCCGCGAAGGCCTGATCGACGCGCGTGTCGAAAGCCTGCTGACCCAGGGCGAAATCATCGCCGGCGCCATTTCGGCCTCCGCCTCGGTCGACACCAATTCGATCACCATCGATCCCGAAAAACTGCTGGAGCTGCAAGCCGGCCAGAGCATCACGCCGTTGCCGAGCGACGAAGACCTTGATTTTCCGATCATCCAGGAACGGGTTGCCCCGGTCCTCAGGCGGCTGATCTCGCCGACCCGCACCCGCGCCCGCCTGTTCGACGCGGACGCGGATCTGCTGCTCGATTCACGCCACCTCTATAGCGGCGGCCAGGTGTTGCGCTTCGACCTGCCGCCCGTAGATCCCGAAGCCACCGGTATCGAGGAAAAGTTCGGAAGCTGGATCAACCGCTTGCTGCAGTCGGGCGACCTGCCGCTCTACAAGGAACCGCCGGGCGGCAACGGGTCGATCTATCCGGAAGTGATGAACGCGCTGACCGGCGTGCGTGGTGCGGTGCGCCGTGTGACCGAGAAGGGCGAACTCATCGTCTCGGTCGCAGTGCCGGTTCAGCGGTCCCGCGCCGTTCTCGGCGTATTGCTCTTGTCCACCCAGGCTGGCGACATCGACAAGATCGTGCATGCCGAGCGCCTCGCCATTATCCGCGTGTTCGGGGTAGCCGCCCTCGTCAACGTCATTCTGTCGCTGCTCTTGTCGTCGACGATCGCCAACCCACTGCGGCGCCTCTCGGCCGCCGCCATCCGGGTGCGCCGTGGCGGCGCCAAGGAGCGCGAAGAAATTCCGGACTTCTCGTCGCGTCAGGACGAAATCGGCAATCTGTCGGTCGCGCTGCGCGAGATGACGACCGCACTGTACGACCGGATCGCGGCGATCGAGAATTTTGCCGCCGACGTCAGCCATGAGCTGAAGAATCCGCTGACCTCGCTGCGCAGCGCGGTCGAAACCCTGCCGCTTGCCCGCACCGACGAATCGAAAAAGCGGCTGATGGATGTCATCCAGCACGACGTCCGTCGCCTCGACCGCCTGATCAGCGATATCTCCGACGCCTCGCGCCTCGACGCGGAACTGGCGCGCAGCGATGCCAAGGTGGTCGACCTCGAAAGGCTGCTCGGCGATCTCGTCGATATCTCCCGCCAGATCCGCAGCAAGAAGAAGCCGGTGCTGCTCGATTTCGTCATCGACCGGAAGGACAGCCCCAAGGCGCGTTTCGCCATCAACGGTTACGAGCTGCGCATCGGTCAGATCATCACCAACCTGATCGAAAACGCCCGCTCCTTCGTGCCCGAACAGGGCGGCCGCATCGTCGTGCGCCTCACCCGTTCCCGGTCGCGCTGCCTCGTCTATGTCGAGGACAACGGTCCCGGCATCCAGGCGGAAGACATCGACCGGATCTTCGAGCGCTTCTACACCGACAGGCCGGAAGGCGAAGACTTCGGCCAGAACTCCGGCCTCGGCCTGTCGATCTCCCGGCAGATCGCCGAAGCGCATGGCGGCACGCTGAAGGCCGAGAACGTCATGGGCCCGGGTGGGCAGATCGTCGGCGCCCGCTTCGTGCTTTCGCTGCCCGCGGAGCCGCACGCGTGACGCCGCCGCGGGACAACGTTCACGGCACGGCAATGGTCCTGGGCACGACCGGCTTCCTGGTAACCGGGCCTTCCGGCATCGGCAAATCGAGGCTGGCGCTCGCCTGCATATCGGCGGCACGCCAGATGGGGCATTTCGCGGCACTGGTCGCCGACGATCGCGTCGAGCTCTGCCTGGCGCAGGATCGGATCATCGCCCGTTGCCCCGCGTCGATCGAGGGCCTGATCGAGATCCGCGGCGCCGGCATTGCCAGGCTCGAGACGGTACCGGCGGCGGTTATGGATTGGGCAATCCTGCCCGTCGGCGCGCCATTCGATCCGCGCCTGCCGCCGGAAAACGAGGAACTCCCCCTACCCGTCGGTGGTAGACTGCCAATTGTTCGCGTTCCCATTGAAAATGGCGTACATATGCTTGCTGCTCTGCGTGCACTGCTACCCGAAAAATTAGGATTTTAGCTATAGTTGCAGGCAACCGGGCTGGTTTTTCGGCATTTTTGGCTTGCACTTCGCCTTTTCCTTGCCAAGATGGCCGCCCCAACAGGTGGACGAAATTGCTGCATTGCGATATCTGACCATCAGTGAATTGCGCGTGCAGTCGGAGAAAAGATACCCATGATCGGACTTGTGCTTGTCACCCATGGCAAGCTGGCTGAGGAATTCCGGCATGCGCTCGAGCATGTTGTCGGTCCGCAAAAAGCTATCGAGACCGTTTGCATCGGCCCCGAGGACGACATGGATCAGCGTCGGCAGGATATCCTCGACGCCGTGACCAATGTCGACGAGGGCCACGGCGTCATCATTCTCACCGACATGTTCGGCGGCACGCCCTCCAATCTCGCCATCTCGGTCATGCGCAGTGGCACCGTCGAAGTCATCGCCGGCGTCAACCTGCCGATGTTGATCAAGCTCGCCGGCGTGCGTGGCGAGAGCGACATGGACAAGGCCCTGCTGGAAGCCTCCGAGGCGGGACGCAAATACATCAATGTCGCCAGCCGCGTCCTGAGTGGAAAATGATGGACCATCGCCCCGACATGTCCCTGACGCGCGAACTTCTCATCGTCAACAAACGCGGGCTCCATGCGCGCGCTTCGGCGAAGTTCGTCCAAACAGTCGAGGCCTACGATGCCGAAATCACGGTGTCGAAGGACGGCAGCACTGTCGGGGGAACCTCGATCATGGGCCTGATGATGCTGGCCGCCAGCACCGGTTCCAGCGTTTGCGTCACCGCCAGCGGCGTGCAGGCCGAAGAAGCGCTGAATGCGCTCGACGCGCTGGTGCGCGACAAGTTCGGCGAAGAAATGTAACCGACAATATAAAGATATAAAGACTTCTTTATATCGAGGTTGCCCTGCCCCGGAAATCCTGATAGATCGATCGCACTCTCACCGCGATGGTATGCGCGGGAGGCATTGTCGTGCCGCCGGATGGCCAGAGGGCCAGAGCGGCTTGAAGAGATTAGCCTGGAGAATTTCATGACCACCACTCTGGATTACATCGTCGCCGACATCGGTCTTGCCGATTTCGGACGCAAGGAAATTACGATCGCCGAAACGGAAATGCCGGGCCTGATGGCCTGCCGCGAAGAGTTTGGCGCATCCAAGCCGCTGAAGGGCGCCCGGATCACCGGTTCGCTGCACATGACCATCCAGACCGCCGTGCTGATCGAAACGCTCGCCGTTCTGGGCGCCGACATCCGTTGGGCCTCGTGCAACATCTTCTCGACCCAGGACCATGCAGCTGCGGCCATCGCTGCCAGCGGCATCCCGGTCTTCGCCGTCAAGGGCGAAACGCTCGAAGAATACTGGACCTACACCGACAAGATCTTCCAGTGGGCCGACGGCGGCGTCTCGAACATGATCCTGGACGACGGTGGCGACGCGACCATGTACATCCTGCTCGGCGCCCGCGCCGAAGCTGGCGAGGACGTTCTCTCCAACCCGGGTTCGGAAGAAGAAGAGATCCTGTTCGCGCAGATCAAGAAGCGCCTCCAGGCTTCGCCGGGCTTCTTCACCAAGCAGCGCGACGCGATCAAGGGCGTGACCGAAGAAACGACCACGGGCGTCAACCGTCTGTACCAGCTCCAGGCCAAGGGCCTGCTGCCGTTCCCGGCAATCAACGTCAACGATTCCGTCACCAAGTCGAAGTTCGACAACAAGTACGGCTGCAAGGAATCGCTGGTCGACGGCATCCGCCGCGGCACCGACGTGATGATGGCCGGCAAGGTTGCCGTTGTCTGCGGCTACGGCGACGTCGGCAAAGGCTCCGCAGCCTCGCTCAGCGGCGCCGGCGCCCGCGTCAAGGTCACGGAAATCGACCCGATCTGCGCCCTGCAGGCCGCCATGGACGGTTTCGAAGTCGTCCAGCTCGAAGACGTTGTTTCGTCTGCCGACATCTTCATCACCACGACCGGCAACAAGGACGTCATCCGCATGGACCACATGCGCGAGATGAAGGACATGGCGATCGTCGGCAATATCGGCCACTTCGACAACGAAATTCAGGTCTCCGCGCTGCGTAACCTGAAGTGGACGAACATCAAGCCGCAGGTCGACATGATCGAGTTCCCGAAGGGCAACCGCATGATCCTTCTGTCGGAAGGTCGCCTGTTGAACCTCGGCAACGCCACCGGTCACCCGTCCTTCGTGATGTCCGCCTCGTTCTCCAACCAGGTGCTGGCGCAGATCGAGCTCTTCACCAAGGGTGAGAACTACAAGAACGAAGTCTACGTTCTGCCGAAGGCACTCGACGAGAAGGTCGCCCGCCTGCACCTGAACAAGCTCGGCGCGAAGCTCTCCGAACTGTCGCAGGAACAGGCCGACTATATCGGCGTCGGCCAGCAGGGTCCGTTCAAGGCGGAACACTACCGGTACTAATCGTTACCCGGGCAATCCACAACATGTTGTGGCCGCGTTCTTGACAAGAGAGCGCGGCCTCTTTTTTGGGCGGCTCCCTTCCCGGCGATTCGTCAACGAAGTATGCTCTAACCCATTGATTCGTGATGCCGGTGCGGACCTTCGGGCGTTGCGAGTGGGATGTCTTGTCGGCAAGCGGCAAACAGACGGAGACAGACCGGGGATGCAATCGGAACTGACGCGAACCCTTCAGGGGATCGCCGGAACTGCGCATGGCACTACAGGGCCGGCAGCACCCTTCGGGCAGATGGGGACGGCAGCGCCATGACAACAGCACAAGAAACCTCATCGGGCGCTCGCCGCAGAGGCCCGGTACTCCTTCGCCGCCTGATGGCCTGCACGGCGCTTTTCGCCGCAACGGATGCGGTCGCCCAGGTCTCGGTGCAGAAGGCGAGTATCTTCGGCTCGTCGGAAGTCATCACCTTCTCCGTCCTCATCGGCGTCGTTTCCGCAGCGATGATCTCGGCAATCTGGCTGATCCGCCAGCGCGGCAACATCGAGGCCGAAAACCGCGAGCTGCGGTCCGACCTTTCCGACGCCAATCAGCGCCTCTCGCGCTTCCAGGCGCTCATTGCCGACAAGAACCGCCGCATCGTCATCTGGGACGGGCTGGCCGAGCGGGCCGAACTGCTCGGCCAGCTGCCGGCCGAAACCGGGGCGCCGGCGGACGATCGCGAATTCCTGGCGTTCGGACGCTGGATCAAGGCGCATTCCGCCAGTGAGCTCGAAAAGGCGATCGACACTCTACGCACGCAGGCGCGCAGCTTCGATCTGGTGCTCGAAACACAGCGCAACGAGGTCCTTGAAGCCCAGGGCCGCGTTTCCGGCGGACGCGCTTTCGTGCGCTTCATCGCGCTCAACAACATGCGGGCCGAACTCGCCGAGCTGAAGCTCGAGCGCGATCGCCTCAACAACTCGCTGACGTCCTTCCGCACCCTGCTCGACGCGATCGACCTGCCGGTCTGGCAGCGCGGCACCGATGGAGCGCTGACATGGGTCAATGAGGCCTATGCCGATGCGGTGGAAGCACCCAACGTCGCTGCGGCCATTGCCGAGGGCCGTGAACTGCTGGCGACGGTTGCGCGCGAAAAGATCCGCGCCGTCTCGACCTTCGACACGCCGTTCCGCGACAAGCTTTCGACCGTCGTCAGGGGCAACCGCACATTCCTCGACGTCGTCGACGCCCGCAGCCCAGCCGGAACGACCGGCATTGCCATCGACGTCTCCGGCGTCGAGGCGGTGCGGGAAGAGCTTAATCGCACGCTCAAGAGCCACGCGGAAACGCTTGATCATCTCGCAACGCCCGTCGCCATCTTCGACGGCAATCAGCGCCTGCAGTTCTACAACCAGGCTTTCCAGCGCCTCTGGAATCTGGACATGGGCTTCCTCGAGCGCAAGCCTGACAACGGCGAAGTGCTCGACCGCCTGCGCGCGGGCGGTCAGTTGCCCGAGCAGCTCAACTGGAAACAATGGAAGGCGAATGCGCTCTCCGTCTACCAGGCGCTCGATACGCAATCCGACCTCTGGCACCTGCCGAACGGCCAGACCTTGCGAGTGTTTGCGACGGCCCGGCCGCAAGGCGGCGTCACCTGGGTGTTCGAGAACCTGACCGAGAAGGTCGATCTGGAAACGCGCTACAACACGCTGGTGCAGGTCCAGGGCGAGACCATCGACCATCTGGCCGAAGGCGTTGCGGTGTTCGGTCCCGATGGCCGCATCAGGCTCTCCAACCCGGCCTTCCGCGCGATCTGGGGCATCAACGAGACCGAGGCGCAGCCGGGCACCCATATCCGCGCGATCGAGCAGGCCTGCCTCATGTCCTACGACCAGCCGGACGGCTGGAAACGGTTCTCCCATATCATCACCAGCTTCGACGACGAGCGGCCCTCAAGCCGTGGCATTCTTGAACTCAGAACCGGCCTGATCCTCGACTTCGCCGTCATTCCGCTGCCGAACGCCCAGACGATGCTGACCTTCGTCAACATCACCGACAGCGTTCGGGTCGAACGGGCCCTGACCGAGAAGAACGATGCGCTGCGCAAGGCGGATGCGCTGAAGAACGACTTCGTTCATCACGTGTCCTACGAGCTGCGCTCGCCGCTCACCAACATCATCGGTTTTGCCGATCTCCTGAAGACGCCTGCCTTCGGCGACCTCAACGATCGCCAGGCGGAATATGTCGACCACATCGCCACGTCCTCGTCGCTGCTTCTGACCATCGTCAACGACATTCTCGACCTTGCCACCGTCGATGCCGGCATCGTCGAGCTCGACATGTCGGAGATCAATCTCACCGACTTCCTCGACGACATCGCCCACCAGATGGCGGACCGGCTGGTCGAAGGCGGCGTGACGCTGCGCATTGCGGCACCCGACAACCTCGGTCGCATGGTCGCCGACCAGCAGCGGCTGAAGCAGATCTTCATCAAGCTTTTGACCAACGCCGCCAACTTTGCACCTGACGGTAGCGTCATCGAACTGACCTGCCGGCGCGAAGGTGGAGACTTCGTCTTCTCCGTTTCAGATAGCGGACCAGGCATCCCCCAGGATGTGCTCGATACGGTGTTCAACCGCTTCGAAAGCCACGGCCAGCGCGGCGGCGCCGGCCTCGGCCTTTCGATCGTCGAGAGCTTCGTCAGCCTTCACCACGGCACCGTATCGATCCGCAGCCACGAGGGCGAAGGCACCGAGGTGAGCTGCCGCATTCCTTCGGCGGAGATCCCGAAGATCGTCGCGGCGGAATAATGCAACCGATCGAACGCTTCCTGAAGGACGAGGCCGCCACGATCCGGCTCGGCGAAGACCTGGCTCTGGCGCTGAAGGTGGGCGACTGCCTTGCCCTGTCGGGCGATCTTGGCGCTGGAAAATCGACACTCGCACGCGCCTTCCTGCGCGCCGTTGCCGATGATGACGGCCTGGAAGTCCCGAGCCCGACCTTTACGCTTGTGCAGAGTTACGAGCTGCGCATTCCCGTGGCGCATTTCGATCTCTATCGCCTCGCCGACGCCAGCGAACTCGACGAACTCGGCTTCGATGAAGCGCTGTCTCTCGGCGTCTGCCTTGTCGAATGGCCCGAGAGAGCCGATGAGGCGTTGCCCGCAGGCAGGATCGTGCTGTCGATCATCCACGAAGCGGCCGGACGGACCGTCAGCATCGCCGGCCCCGAGGATGCCCTGCAGCGCATTGCGCGCTCGCTGGCGATCCGCGACTTCCTTGCACAAAACGGTTTTGCAGACGCGCGGCGACGGCACCTGAGCGGCGATGCCTCGGTGCGGGCATACGAGCGCGTCGACGGCCGAGACGGCCTTCCAGCCAGGATCCTGATGGATGCCGCGCGGCATAAGCCCGGTCCCATCCTGGAGGACGGCAAGTACTACCAGCAACTCGCGCATCTCGCCGAGGATGTGATCCCCTTCGTTGCCATCGACGAGCTCCTGAGAGAACGGGGCTTTGCGGCGCCGACGATCTACGCACGCGATCTCGACCAGGGAATTTTGCTGATCGAAGACCTCGGTTCCGAAGGCGTCCTTGACGATGCCGGAAGGCCGATCGAGGCACGCTACGTCGAAGGCGCGCGGTTGCTCGCCAGGCTTCATGCCACACCGGCAAGGCGCGATATCACGCTCTCTGGCGGCGTCGAGCACCATATCCCTGATTTCGACCGGACGGCGATGAAGATCGAGACGCGGCTGCTCACCGACTGGTACCTGCCGTGGAAACGCGGCGAGCCGGCGACGGAACAGGAAAAGCAGGAATACGCCGCGATCTGGGACGATCTCATCGACCTCCTCGAGACGTCCGAGAAGAACCTGCTGCTGCGCGACTTTCATTCGCCGAACATCATCTGGCGTCCCGAACACAAAGGTATCCAACGTATCGGCCTGATCGATTTTCAGGATGCGATGATCGGCCCGACGGCCTATGACGTGGCGTCGCTGGTGCAGGACGCCCGGGTGACGATCGAGCCGGCGCTGGCGAGCCGAATGATGGATGCCTATCTCGGCGATCGCCGCGCCGCCGGCCCGTTCGAAGAAGCCCTGTTCCTTCGCGACTGGCATCTGATGTCGGCGCAGCGCAACTGCAAGCTTGTCGGCATCTGGGTGCGGCTGATGCAGCGGGACGGTAAACCCGGCTACATGAAACATATGCCGCGCACTTTCGCCTATCTCGAAGTCGCCCTCCTGCACGAAGCGCTGAAACCCTTGCGCGACTGGTGTATGAAGACGGGGATCATCGTTCCCGAATCAGCGAACTGACAGAGAAGCAATGTCGATCAGCAATGCGATGGTGCTCGCGGCGGGCCTCGGTACCCGCCTACGCCCGATCACCAACACTATCCCGAAGCCATTGGTGAAGATCGCCGGCAAGCCGATGATCGATTACGTTCTCGATCTGCTGGTGAACGCTGGCGTCACCAGGGCAGCCGTCAACGTCCACCATTTCGCCGACCAGATGGAGGCACATCTGGCACAGCGCGCGGCGCCCGAGATCGTGATCTCCGACGAACGCGACACGCTGATGAATTCGGGCGGTGGCCTGGTCAAGGGCTTGAAGCTGCTTGCCGATGGGCCTGTTCTGGTGATGAACGCCGATCTCTTCTGGGTCGGCGAGGATGCGGGCGAGCCCAGCAATCTCCAGCGGCTCGCCAGCTTCTTCGATCCGGACCGCATGGATATGGCGCTGCTTTGCGTGCGTGACGAGGATACAACCGGACACAACGGCAAGAAGGACTTTTCGCTCGATACGGATGGCCGCCTCGTCCGCTATGCCGAGGGCATGGACAATCCCGTGGTCTATGCCGGCGCGATCGCGCTCGATAAGAAACTGTTTGCCGATGCGCCGGACGATGCGTTCAACCTGAACGTCTATTTCGATCGGGCGATTGCCGAAGGGCGACTGTTCGGCATTGTGCTCAACGGTCACTGGATGACGGTGGGCACGCCGGAGGCAATCGAAGACGCTGAAGCCGCGATTCGTCGCTGTCAGCCGGGAGGGTGAGCGTGTCCTATCGCGAGCCCAACGTCTTCACGATCCCGCCGGGCCTGCCCTTCCTGAAGACACTGGCGCGCAAACTCTGCGACGGCACGCTGACACCGGATTTTCGCTACGACCCCGCGGATCCGTTGCCGCTTGCAGGCGTGACGATCTTCGTTCCCACCCGCCGCTCCGCCCGCGTGCTGCGCTCCGAATTCGTCGATCTGCTCGGCGGCCGTTCGGCGATCCTGCCGACGATCCGGGCACTCGGCGAAACCGACGACGACAGCGGCTTCTTCGATGCGGAAGTGCCGGCGATCCTCGATCTGGCGCCGCCCCTGCCCGGCACCGCGCGCCTCATCGAGCTCGGCCGGCTTATCCTTGCCTGGCGCAACCGGTTGCCAAAGGTGGTGCTCGACATTCACGCGGAAAGCCCGCTGATTGCCCCCGCAAGCCCCGCGGACGCCATCTGGCTGGCGCGCAATCTGGCCGAACTCATCGACGCGATGGAGACGGAAGAACTCGACTGGGATGAGCTCGACAGTCTCGACGCCGGCGAACATGCGCTGTGGTGGCAGCTGACGCTCGAATTCCTGAAGATCGCCCGCACCTACTGGCCGGAGCGACTGGAAGAACTGAAGCAATCCTCACCGGCACGGCATCGCAACGCCATCCTGCAGGCCGAGACGCAACGCATCGCCGCCGGCGCCCTCCAGGGGCCGATCATCATCGCCGGTTCGACCGGTTCGATCCCGGCGACGGCCGCCCTGATTGCCGCGGTCCAGAAGCTGCCCAACGGCACCATCGTGCTGCCGGGGCTCGACCAGACGATGACCGATGCCGAATGGGGCATGATCATCGGCGAGACCGCCGCCGCCGGCGGCAGACCCGATCCGGCAAGCCGCAGCCACCCGCAATATGGCTTTCACCGCCTGCTGCAACGCATGCATGTCGAGCGCCAAGATGTGCCAGCCCTCGATGAGGCCGATGCCGGGCTCACAGATCGCAGCGAAATCCTGTCGCATGCGCTGCTGCCGGCGAAGGCGACGAACGGCTGGACCGAGACCCGCAACGAACTCAAGCCCGAAACATTGCAGCGCGCGTTTGGCGACGTCGCCCTGATCGAAACCGCCAACGAACGCGAGGAGGCGACCGCGATCGCGATCGCGCTGCGGCTGGCGCTTGAGGGCAGCGACGACAGCCAGGCGGCCCTGATCACCCCCGACCGAAATCTCGCGCGCCGGGTCGGTGCGGAACTGGCACGTTTCGATATCGAAGCCGACGATTCCGCCGGCACGCCGCTCGCCTCCACGGCGGCGGGCACGCTGATGCGGCTTTTGTTGGAGGCGAGCCTGCGCCCCGGCGATCCGGTGCCGCTGGTGGCGCTGTTCAAACATCCGCTCGCCCGCTTCGGCCTGCCGAAGGCAGAGATGCGCCGCAGCGCCGATGTGCTGGAGCGGCTGGCGCTGCGCAGCGGCACTGATATCGCCGACATCTCGCTGCTGGAGCCGCTGCTCGAACAGGCTGCCGTCCACCACAAGAAGGATCGCCATCCGCCGGAATGGCGGATCGGTATCACCGAAGACGACATCCTCGCAGCGCGAGACCTGGCGGCCCGCGTAAAAATGGCGACGGAGCCGCTCGCCGGTGCGCTGGTTCGGCGCAGTGATGGTCGCCGCCCCTTCTCCGAGACGTTCACCTTTGCCGAATGGGCAACACGAACCGGCCAGGCGCTGGAAGCGGTCTGCGGCGACGAGCGCGCCGACTTGAGCAGCCTCTGGTCCGGCGAGGCGGGCGAAGCCCTGGCAACGCTGCTGCGCGGCATCATCGAGACCGAGGGTCAGATGGATGCCGACGGACCGCAATGGTGCGACATCATGGAGGCGCTCGCCGCCAGCGAGGCGGTCAAGCCACGCTCGATGCGCCACCCCCGCGTCTTCATCTTCGGCGCGTTGGAATCGCGCCTGCAGAGCATGGATCTTGTGGTGCTCGGCGGCATGAACGAAGGCAACTGGCCGGGACAAACCGCCAATGATCCCTTCCTCTCCCGAACGATGAAAACCGGGATCGGCCTCGAGCCGCCGGAACGCCGCATCGGCCAGCTCGCCCACGACTTCCAGATGGCGTGCGGCACGCGCAAACTCATCCTCAGCCGATCGATGCGGCAGGGATCGGCGCCCACCGTGGCGTCGCGATGGCTGCAGCGACTGCTGGCGCTCGGCGGCAAACGACTGGCAGAGAACCTGCGATCGAACGGCAGCGACTATCTCCTATGGGCACGGATGCTCGACAAGGGCGGGCGCCAGGCACTGGCCGAACGCCCGGCGCCCAGGCCGCCGGTCGAGCTGCAGCCGCGCAAATACTCGTTCAGCGAAGTCTCGCGGCTTCGACGCGATCCCTATTCGATCTATGCGCGCCGGATCCTGCGGCTGCATCCGCTCGACCCATTCAACCGCGATCCGGGTGCGTCGGAACGCGGCACGCTCTATCATCGCATCGTCGATCGCTTCGTGCGCGGCGGTTTTGACATCCTGTCGCCCGCTGCCGACGAGGCGATGGTCCGCCTGCTCAACGAGGCCTTCGACGAAGAGCGACTGCCAGCCCATATCGACACCATATGGCGGCCGCGCTTCGCCGCCGTCGGCAAGGCATTCCTCGCCTGGGAACGAGAGCGGGCGCGGTTTATTCGCAAGCCATTGACCGAGGTTGCAGCATCGATGGACATCGGCGTGGCCGACATTCGCCTGACCGGTATCGCCGACCGGCTCGACACGCTGACCGACGGCACGGTGGAGATCATCGACTACAAGACCGGCTCCAGCCCTTCGATCAAGGAAGCGCGCGTGCTGCTCGATCCGCAGCTTGCGCTCGAAGCTGCGGCGCTCAAGGCCGGTGCGTTCAAGGGCATGGGTTCCGGCCACCCGCAATCGCTGCTCTATATCAGGTTGAAACCCGGCTCCCGCTTCAAGGTGGAAGCGGTCAACAACGAAAACAGCCGGGCGAAGGAAACGAAATCGGCCGATCAACTGGCCGACGAAGCGTTGACCGAACTGCGGAAGCTGCTGACCGCCCTGATGTCGGGCAGGCACGGCTTTGCCTCACGCCTGATCGTCCAGAAGGAGCGCGACTACGGCGGCGAATACGACCATCTGGCCCGTGTTGCGGAATGGTCGACCGCCGACAGCGAGGATGACAGCGATGAGGGATGAAAGCGCCGGCCCCGACGAAAGGACGCCCGAAGCCTGGCTCGACTGGACATCGCGCCGGCAATCGCTTGCCTCCGACCCCGCCCGCTCCGCCTGGGTTTCCGCCAATGCCGGATCAGGCAAGACCCATGTCCTGACGCAGCGCGTCATCCGCCTGTTGCTCGCGGGCTGCAGGCCCTCTGCCATCCTCTGCCTCACCTATACCAAGGCGGCGGCCTCCGAAATGTCCAACCGTGTCTTCGAACGCCTTGCCGAATGGGTGACGCTCGGCGATGAGGCACTGGAAAAGCGGATCGAGGCAATCGAAGGCGAGCGGCCTTCGCGCCTGAAGCTCCAGGAGGCGCGGCGGCTGTTTGCGCGGGCGCTCGAAACGCCCGGCGGGCTGAAGATCCAGACCATCCATGCCTTCTGCGAGGCGCTGCTGCACCAGTTTCCGCTGGAGGCGAACGTTGCCGGGCATTTCTCGGTTCTCGATGACCGCGCAGCCACGGTGCTCTTGGCAGATGCGCGCCGCGCCCTGCTGACGGCGACGACAGCGGACGGCGATGCGGCGCTTGCCGATGCCTTTGCCACCGTGCTCGAGCTTGCCGACGACACGGGGCTTGAGAAGCTGCTGGCTGCGATCGTTTCCAACCGCACCGCTATACAGGCTTTTCTCGACCATGCCGACGCCCATGGTGGCATCGCCGTGCAGTTGCGCACAGCCCTCAAGCTTGAGCCTGAGGACAGTGTCGAGCACATTCTGGAAAGCGTCTGGCCGCTTGCCGGCTTGAACGGAGCGGCCCTCGAACGTTACCTATCGCTTGCCGCCAGCGCCGGCGGCGCCAAGGTGCTCGATTTCGCCGAAGGACTGCGCGCGACGGCGAAGCTTGTCGATCCTATGGCTCGCTACGAAGGCCTGCAGGAGCTGTTTTTTACTGGCACCGGCAAGCCGCGCGCCGATTCCGCCTTCGTCAACAAGGCGATGCTTCAGGCTGCGCCGGACCTGCTCGAGCTCGTCGAAGCCGCCCGCGATCATGTGGTCGCCTACGCCGACCGGCTGAGCATCGTCCAGATGTACGAGGCGACGCTCTCGGCGCTCACGCTCGCCGATCGGCTCAACAACGACTATGAAGCGCTCAAGCGCACCCGCAGCCAGCTCGATTTCGAGGATCTGATCAATCGGACCGCGAGCCTGTTCGCGCGCGGCGACGTCAGCGCCTGGGTTCACTACAAGCTCGACCAGGGCATCGACCACATCCTTGTCGACGAGGCCCAGGATACGAGCCCGATGCAATGGACGATCATCCAGGCGCTGGCGGCGGATTTCTTCTCCGGCGACAGCGCCCGCGGCACCGATCGCACGATGTTTGCCGTCGGCGACGAGAAGCAGTCGATCTATTCCTTCCAGGGCGCACGCCCGGAGCGCTTCTCGCGCGAAAGCATCGAGACTGAGCGGCGCGTTCGCGATGGTGGCAAGGCGTTCAGTCCGATCCGGCTGCAGCTCTCCTTCCGCTCCACCGTCGATGTGCTCTCCGCCGTCGACACCGTCTTTGCCAACCCGGCGCATGCGCGCGGGCTCAGCGCCCAGAACGAAGCGGTCGTGCATGCCTCGAACCGCATCGGCCATCCCGGTGCCGTCGATATCTGGGACGTGATCGCAGCCGAGCCGACGACGACTGACGACGAATGGACGGCACCCTTCGATGCCACGCCGGAAACGGCACCGGTCAACATTCTCGCCCGGCGCATTGCTGCCGTGCTCGACAGCTGGATCGGGCGCGAGACGATCATCGAGAAGGGCGTGCGGCGCGCCATGCGCCCGGGCGACGTGATCGTGCTCGTCAGAAAGCGCGACGCCTTCGTCAACGCGCTGACGCGTGCCCTGAAGCGACGCAGCGACATTCCCGTCGCCGGTGCCGACCGGCTGGTTCTGACGAGCCATATCGCCATCCAGGACCTGCTGGCGCTCGGGCGCTTCATGCTGCTGCCGGAGGACGACCTATCGCTGGCAGCGCTGTTGAAGAGCCCCCTGTTTGATGTCGACGAGGACACGTTGTTCGAACTGGCGGCCCGGCGGGATGAGGGCGCGAGCCTCTGGCAGAGGCTGCAGGACTCCGCGGCCGAGGAAGGCTCCTCCCATGAAGGAAGCGTCAAGACGCTTCTTCGCTATGCTGCCCTCTCGCAGCAGTTGGCGCCGCATGACTTCTATGCGCGCGTGCTTGGCGTCCACGGCGGGCGCGCGGCGTTTCTTGCCCGTCTTGGCAGCGAAGTGAGCGACATTCTCGACGAGTTCCTGACCTTCGCACTCGAACACGAAAGAAGCGGCCTGCCCGGGCTGCAGGCCTTCATCTCGACGCTCGAAATCGAGGCGCCGACCGTCAAGCGCGAGCAGGACAAGGAGCGCGACGAAGTCCGGATCATGACGGTGCACGCGGCCAAGGGTCTGGAGGCGCCGGTCGTGTTTCTGGTCGACGGCGGCGGCAAGCCGTTCAACGCCCAGCACGTGCCCGATCTTCGCTTCCTGGAGATGCCGCTTTCGGATGGCTCGAGCTTTCCCCTGCCCGTCTGGCGAGCCCCCGGCTCGGCATCGAACTCGCTCATCGCCGCCGACAGCGACCGTCTGAAGACGCTGGCCGAAGAAGAGTACCGCCGCCTGCTTTACGTGGGCATGACCCGTGCGGCCGACCGGCTGGTGGTCTGCGGGTATCGAGGGCAACGGGCCAGTGCCGACACCTGGCACGCCATGGTGCAGGCAAGCCTGTCCCAGGACGACAATGGACGCAGCACGCCCGTCACCTTCAAGGCGGGAGATGAGGAATGGGTGGGGCACTCCTGGCGAGAAGCGCATGTGCCACGCGAGGTGCCGTCAGGCGATGAAGCTTCCGACCTCACAGCTCCCCCGAAGACCGGCCTGCCGATCGCGCTTTCCACGCCGCTGCCGCCGCCGCGGCGGTTGCCGCGACCGCTCAGCCCATCGGGCGTCGGCATTGCGGTCGATGAGGACGACGGCGGCATGATCGTCGGCTCGGCGCTGTTTTCCGAGAAGACGCCAGCCAATGCCTCGATGCTGCGCGGCGCCATCCTGCACCGGCTGCTGCAGGTCCTGCCGTCGATCACCCCTTCCGAACGCCTGGCGGCGGCGGACCGATATCTCGCCCGCTCGGTGCCACGCTGGCCCGAAGCACAGCGCGCACGCCTGCGTGATGCGGTCCTGCAGGTCCTCGACCATGGCGACCTGCGATCGCTCTTTTCCGACGCGAGCCGTGCCGAAGTCTCGGTGATGGGCACCTTGAAGCTCGGCAACCGGGAATTCGCGGTGTCCGGCCGGATCGACCGGCTTTCGGTGGCGAACGGCGTCGTCACCATCGCCGACTTCAAGACCAACCGCAGCGTGCCGGCATCGCCCGATGATGTCCCCGCTGCCTATAAGACCCAGCTTGCGATCTATCGTGAGCTGCTGCGGCCGCTCTATCCCGCGCACCGCTTCCAGTGTGCGTTGATCTTCACCGAAGGCCCCATCATCCACCTGCTTGAGGATAGGGCGCTGGACAGGAGCCTTGAAGACCTCGCGACAAAGTGAGATACCCGATATTGAAAATCCAGCGGGACGGTCTCACATGAGACACAACATCTGGACACCGACATTTCGAACGCAAGGAGCAGCCGATGGCTACTGTAAAAGTCGATACATCCAATTTTCAGCAGGAAGTGCTGAACGCCGCCGAGCCGGTGGTTGTCGATTTCTGGGCTGAATGGTGCGGCCCGTGCAAAATGATCGCGCCGAGCCTTGAGGAAATCTCCAACGAGTTCGCCGGCAAGGTCAAGGTCGTGAAGCTGAACATCGACGAGAACCCGGAACTGGCCGCGCAGTATGGCGTGCGCTCGATCCCGACGCTTGCGATGTTCAAGGCTGGTGAAGTTGCCGACATCAAGGTTGGCGCTGCTCCGAAGACGGCTCTGACGTCCTGGATTTCGACTGCGTCCGCTTAAGGCAATCCTATCGAAGCGACTTCAAAGCCCGGCTTGCCGGGCTTTTTTCTTGCCTTGAAGACTGCCCGGTAGATTCAGCGAGAATGTCGTGCTGCAACGATCAATGCGATGCCCGACACGGGTGCCCGATCACTTCGGTGGAGTGCCGTTGTCGGCAAGCACGTCGCCGACGAGATAGAGCGAACCGCCGATCAGGATGCGTGGCGGCACCGGGTCTTCGTCGACCAGATTGGCAATGACCGTCAATGCTTCGGCCACCGATGATACGGCCGACGCCTCGAAACCGACCGAGGCCGCATCCTGCGCCAAGGCCACGGGATCGAGCCCTGCATCAGAGCCACGGATCGGCACGGTGAAGACCTGTTCGGCAAGATCGAGGAAGGCGCGGAAGTAACCGAGCGGATCCTTGGTGTTGATCATGCCGATGATCAGGAATAGCGGGCGGGACTCCCGCTCTTCGAAATTCGCCATCGCTTCGGCAATTACCAGGCCGGCACCGGGATTGTGCCCGCCATCGACCCAGATCTCAGCATCCTGCGGGCCGTAGTGGGCAAGTTTGCCGCTGCCAAGACGCTGCAGGCGTCCGGGCCACTCGACCCCGGCAACGCCGCGCTCGATGGCCGCATCCGGCACGTCGAAACCGGCCGCCCTGACGGCGCGAATGGCGGCGGCAGCATTGGCATACTGGTGCCGACCGGGCAGCTTCGGCAAGGGAAGGTCAGACAGACCCTGCTCGTCCTGGTAGACAAGGCGGCCGAATTCCTCATGCGCCATGAAGTCCTGACCGTAGACGGACGTCGGACAGCCGAGACGCTCGGCGGTCGAGGTCAGGACGTCGCGGACACCCTCTTCTTCCTGCTGGCCGATGACGACGGGGCAGCCGCGCTTCATGATCCCGGCCTTTTCCGCCGCGATCAGCTCGACGCGGTCGCCGAGATAGGCCTGGTGGTCGAGCGAGATCGGCATGATCACGGAGACGGCCGGCCGGGCTATGACGTTGGTCGCGTCGAAGCGGCCACCGAGACCGACCTCGATGATTGCGACATCTGCCGGGTGTTCAGCAAAAAGGACGAAGGTGACGGCGGTCAGGATCTCGAAGACGGTGATCTTCTCGCCACCATTGGCTTCCGCGACGCGTCGAACCGCATCGGCAAGCACGGGATCGCTGACGAGCTTGCCCTTGCCGCCCTTGACGCCGAGCCGGTAGCGCTCGTGCCAGTTGACCAGATGGGGAGAGGTGTGGACGTGAACGCTCAAGCCCGCCGCCTCAAGCACCGCCCGCGAGAAGGCGGTGACCGAGCCCTTGCCGTTGGTGCCGGCCACGTGGATGATCGGCGGCAGGCGGTCCTGCGGATTGCCGAGCGCGGCCAGAAGCCGGGTTATCCTGTCCAACGACAGGTCGAAGCCTTTCGGATGCAAGGCAAGGAGTTTTTCGATCTCGTAGCCTGCTTCGCTGGCTTCCACCGCTGTCATCTCGCCCTGCCCCGATAGAATCGTATGCTATGCGCTTGCCGCAACCGGCAGAGCCGCTGGTTCCGCACCGCCGCCGTTGAGCTTGACCGCATCGGCCGGCTTCTTCATCAGGATCTTCAGCACACGGGCGAGCGTCGACGGAATGTCATGACGCTTGACGACCATGTCGACCATGCCGTGTTCCAGCAGGTATTCCGACGTCTGGAAGCCTTCCGGCAGCTTCTCGCGCAGCGTCTGCTCGATCACGCGCTTGCCGGCAAAGCCGATTTCGGCGCCGGGCTCAGCCAGATGAATGTCGCCGAGCATGGCGTAGGAGGCGGTCACACCACCGGTCGTCGGGTTCGTCAGCACGACGATATAGGGAAGGCCGGCTTCCTTCAGCATGTTGACCGCAACGGTCGTGCGCGGCAGCTGCATCAGCGACAGGATGCCTTCCTGCATGCGGGCGCCACCGGAGGCCGGGAAGATGACCAGCGGGCACTTCTCCGCAATCGCCTTCTCGAAGGCCTTCACGATCGCCTCGCCTGCGGCCATGCCGAGCGAACCGCCGATGAAGTTGAACTCATGCACCACGCCGACGAGCTTGACGCCCTGGACGCGACCGACGCCGGCCACGATCGTGTCTTCCAGCTCGGTCTTGGTGCGGCTGTCACGAAGCCGGTCGGCATATTTCTTGGAATCGCGGAACTTCAACGGGTCCTGCGCCACCTTCGGCTGCGGCAGGGCCTCGTAGATACCACCGTCGAACAGATCCTTCAGTCGCGCCTTGGCCGGCATCTTCATATGGAAGCCAGACTGCGGGATGACCCATTTGTTTTCCTCGAGATCGCGGTGGTACACCATCTCGCCGGTTTCAGGGCACTTGATCCAGAGATTTTCCGGAACTTCCCTGCGGCCCAGCATCGAATTGATTTTCGGCCGAACGTAGTTTGTGATCCAGTTCACTTATAGACTCCTGAAGATTTTCTTCGGGTTGTGCGCGCTAATATAGGCAATTATTCGGCTGCGGCGAGCCGTGCGGACCGCACGCCAGCCGAAAGGCCCCTTACCAGCGCTTCGACACCCGGTACCGTCGCGTCCGTTGCCTTGCCCTCTTCGGTCAGGCTCGACGCGATCTGATTGACGATCGCCGTACCGACGACGACGCCATCGGCCGATGCACCGATGGCTCTTGCATGTTCCGCCGTCTTGACGCCGAACCCGACGCAGACCGGCAGTTTCGTATGGGTCTTGATGCGCCCTACCGCGCCGGCAATCAACGACGGATCCGGCAGCGCCGAGCCCGTGATGCCGTTCATCGAGACGTAATACACGAAGCCCGAGGTATTTTCGAGAACCTTCGGCAGACGACGGTCATCCGTCGTCGGCGTCGCCAGGCGAATGAAGCTGATGCCCTTCTGCAGCGCGGGGATGCAGAGCTCATCGTCCATCTCCGGCGGCAGATCGACAACGATCAGTCCGTCGATGCCCGCGTCCAGCGCAGCCGTGAGGAAGCGATCGACGCCATAGATGTAGATCGGATTGTAGTAGCCCATCAGCACGATCGGCGTGCGCTGGTCTTCCTCGCGAAAACGGCGGGCGATCTCGAGCGTCTTTGCCAACGTCTGGCCGCCCTTCAGCGAACGCTGGCCGGCAAGCTGGATCGCCGGTCCGTCGGCCATCGGGTCTGAAAACGGCATGCCGAGTTCGATGACGTCGGCACCGGCCTTCGGCAGTGCCTTCATGATGGAAAGGGACGTTTCGAAATCGGGGTCGCCACCCATGAAATAGGTGACAAGGACCGGGCGTCCTTCCGACGCCACATCGGCGAACTTTCTGTCCATGCGTGCGGTCATGATCGTTATAGCCCCATACCCAGAATCTTGCCGACGGTGAAGATGTCCTTGTCGCCGCGACCGGACAGATTCATCAGGATAATCTCGTCCTTGCCCATCTTCGGTGCGCGCTTGATGACCTCGGCCAAGGCGTGCGAGGGCTCCAGCGCCGGGATGATGCCTTCAAGACGGGTCAGCACCTGGAATGCCTCCAGCGCCTCGTGGTCCATGATCGGCACATATTCGACGCGGCCGACATCGTTGAGCCAGGAGTGTTCCGGGCCGATGCCGGGATAGTCGAGGCCGGCCGAAATCGAATGGCCTTCCTTGATCTGGCCGTCGCCGTCCTGCAGCAGGTAGGTGCGGTTACCGTGGAGCACGCCCGGCGAACCGGCGGTGATCGACGCGCAATGCTCGTCGCCTTCGAGCCCCTTGCCGCCAGCCTCGACGCCGACGATCTTCACGTCTTCGTCGTCAAGGAACGAATGGAAGATGCCGATCGCATTTGAACCGCCGCCGACGGCAGCAACGACGAGATCGGGAAGCCGGCCTTCAGCGGCAAGCATCTGCTCCTTCGCCTCCTGGCCGATGACCGCCTGAAAATCGCGAACCATTTCCGGATAGGGATGCGGCCCGGCAGCCGTGCCGATCAGGTAGTAGGTGTTGTCGACATTAGTGACCCAGTCGCGCAGCGCTTCATTCATCGCGTCCTTGAGCGTGCCGTTGCCGGCGGTGACCGGCTTCACCTCGGCGCCGAGAAGCTTCATGCGGAAGACGTTCGGCGCCTGGCGCTCGACGTCGGTCGCGCCCATGTAAACGACGCAAGGCAGGCCGAAGCGCGCGGCGACAGTGGCCGAGGCCACGCCGTGCTGGCCGGCACCGGTTTCGGCGATGATGCGCGTCTTGCCCATGCGCTTGGCAAGCAGGATCTGGCCGATGCAATTGTTGATCTTGTGCGAACCGGTGTGGTTCAGCTCCTCGCGCTTGAAATAGATCTTGGCGCCGCCAAGTTCAGCCGTCAGCCGCTCGGCGAAATAGAGCGGGCTCGGGCGGCCGATATAATGCGCGCCGAGATTGTCGAGCTCCGCCTTGAAGGCCGGATCGTTCTTTGCCTTGTCCCACTCGTCCTGCAGGTCGAGGATCAAGGGCATCAGAGTTTCGGCAACGAAGCGGCCACCGAAAATGCCGAAACGGCCGTCTTCGTCAGGGCCCGCCCGGAAGGAGTTCAGTTTTGGCGCCTCGTTCACGTCTTGCTCCCTGACCGCGCCGTAACCGCCTCCGCCTGGCGAACGGCATCGAAAAACGATTCCATGAGCTTCAGATCCTTGACGCCCGGCGCGCTCTCGACGCCGGAGGAAATATCGATGGCGCGGGCGCGCGTCTGCGCCAGGGCCTCACCGATGTTGTTCACGTTCAAACCACCGGAAAGCATGTAATCGACGCTGCCGTCAAGCGCATCGAGCAGCTTCCAGTCGAAGGAGACGCCGTTGCCGCCGGGCAATTCCGATCCCGCCGGGGGCTTGGCATCAAACAGAAACCGGTCGGCAATCCCGACATAGGGCTCGACCTTTTCCAGATCGCCGGCGTCGCGGATCGACAGCGCCTTCATGACAGGAAGGCCATAGACCGCCTTGACGGTGAGTACCCTGTCCGGCGTCTCGCTGCCATGCAACTGCAGAATGTCCGGATTGAGAGTGGCGACGATCTCATCGAGATCGTCATTGTCGGCATTGACGGTCACGGCGACGATCTTTGCCTGGCCGCGTATCCGGTCCGCGAGGCGGCCGGCGTCATCGGGTTCCAGGTTGCGCGGGCTCTTCGGGAAAAAGATGAAGCCCGTGTGCGATGCGCCCAGCGCCACAGCCCGATCCACCGCTTCCGCGGTCTTCAGCCCGCATATCTTCACTTCGGTTTTCATGAGAAGCGACCTTGCATGAAATGTCGCTGGAGTCGAGCCAAAAACCACCCTGCGCACCGTCGTCCCGAGGGTGCTGCATTGCGGTGCCCGCGTACGCTCACCATATGCATTCTATCACAACGGAGAGACGAATGCGTCTGCTGCTTGCCCTCATTCTGCCCTGGCTTCAGTTCTTCACCATCGGCCGACCCTTTGCCGGCATCATCTGCCTCATTCTGCAGATGACCCTGATCGGCTGGGTGCCGGCGGCGATCTGGTCGGTCTATGCGCTCAGCCAGTACAAGACCGACGAGAAGATTCAGGCGGCCCTCGCCGGCCGCAACCGCGGCTGATCCGAAAAAAACAATTCAGTCGAAATCGATGGCGTGCAGCATCGTGCCGTTGCGCCTCAGCCAGCGCTTGGCATCGTTGGTATCAGGACAAAGCTTCTCGCAGAGCGCCCAGAAATCGGGCCCGTGGTTCATCTCCTGGAGATGCGCGACTTCGTGCGCGGCGAGATAGGCAATGACCTTCGATGGGGCCATGACGATACGCCATGAGAAACTCAGGGCGCCATCGGCCGAACATGAGCCCCAGCGGCTGCGCGTGTCCTTCAGGCTCAGCGATTTTGGACGCCGGCCGATCCGGCCGGCATAGACCGCGACGAGGCGGTCGAGGTCGTGCCGCGCTTCCTTCTTGAGAAAATCGACGATACGCCGGCGCAGATGTTCCTCGCCGCCGCTGACGCGCAATATCGGGTCCTCGCCGACGATCACCGTTTCCGTCAAACCCCTGATTTTTCCAGTTCGCTCGATCCGATGCGCGACGCCGCGGATCAGGATCGAGCCGCCCTCTTCCAACTGGCTTTCGCCGGAGAACCGCGCCAGCTTGGTCATCAACCAGCCCTGATGGCGGTTGAGGAAGGCAGTTACCTCCCGATCGGCCAGCCCTTGCGGGATCGTCAGCTTCAGTGCCCGGCCGCCGGGCTCGATGCGCAGCGTCATTCGTGTGGCGCGCGAATTCTGTCGGATGGTCAGCGGAAGCATCTTGCCCGCGACCTCGATTTCTCGGGTCACGTCGACAGGAGCCGGGGGAATGCGCCGTCGCGTGAAGGAAGGGAACATGACGGCTTTCTATCCGATTCGCGGCCTTTTCGGCTAATGCATAATCCCCTAAAGCGCGCCGCGATCTTTCAGATACGCTTGTCGCACTTTAGGCTTGTTCTTTCGCATGTCGTTATCGCAAAACCGCTGCACACTTTTGCGCGCCATGCTTTAGATCCAGAAAATTGCCGATGCTCGGCGACGTGCTACGGCGTTTCCGCATCTCAAGAGACACCTGCCCCCGCACGACCGATCGCGACATCCGGTGTTTCATGTGAAACACCGGACGTCCATTTTGTCACTCAGTTTGCCTCGAACGGGGCAACGGGCCCGGAACCGCCGTTGCGGCGTTCGCGCATGAAGCGGTCGAACTCTTCCTGGTCCTTGGCACGGCGAAGCTCGCGCACGTAGGAATCGAATTCTTCGCGCATTTCATCGAGCTTGCGGCGCTCTTCGTCGAGACGGGCAAGCTCGGCTTCGCGCCAGTCATCGAAGGCGACGTTGCCGGTGCGATGATGCTGCGTCCAGTTGGCGCGATTGCCGCGCTTGAAGGCGGAGCACATGCTATCGACCGAGCTGTTGGCGTCTTTCTTGAACGTTTTCAGTTTCTCGCCGAAGAGAATGTAGGCGAGCATGGCCAGGCCGAGTGGCCAGAAGACCACGAAACCGAGCACCATCAATGCAATGGTCGCGGGCGTCCAATCCGGACGGATCAATGCAGATTGGTTCATCTTCAGGATTCCTCGCAATCACCCGGGCCGCCCATCGCGGCCCGGTGAAAACGATGTGGGAAGGCGCGCTTTCGACTACAAGACACCCGTGCCCGGAATCGGACAAACCCTTGATCCTACGCCGGCAAAAGCCCGCTTTTTGCCGGGATCAGGCGGTTTTTCCGCCCTTGATCACCTGCGTCACCGGCTTTGCGTGGCGGGCATGCTCGCGCTGGAAGGCGACGATACGCGGCGCGATCTCGCGACGGAAACGCGAGCCGTTGAACACACCATAGTGTCCGACGTCCGGCTGCATGTAGTGCATCCGCATATGCTCGGGAATGTTGGTGCAGATCGTCTGCGCCGCCTTCGTCTGACCGACGCCGGAAATGTCGTCGTTCTCGCCTTCGACCGTCAGCAGGGCGACCTTCTTGATCGCCGTGGTATCGACACGACGACCGCGATGCATCATCTCGCCCTTCGGCAAGGCGTGCTGCATGAAGACAACCTGAACGGTCTGCAGGTAGAACTCTGCCGTCAGATCCATCACTGCAAGGTACTCGTCATAGAAATCGCGATGCTTCTCGGCCGCGTCGCCATCGTTCTTCACCAGATGGGCAAAGAATTCCTTGTGGGCGATCAGGTGCCGGTCGAGATTCATCGACATGAAACCCGAGAGCTGCAGAAAGCCGGGATAGACCATGCGCATGAAGCCCGGCTGCGGCCACGGCACCGGCATGATGACATTGTCGCGGAACCACTCGATCGGTCGCTCCTCGGCCAGCTTGTTGACGCCCGTCGGATTGATGCGGGTATCGATTGGACCACCCATCAGCGTCATCGACGCCGGCGACAGCGGATCGTCCGCCGCTTCCATAAGGGCGGCAGCGGCAAGCACCGGAACGGCCGGCTGACAGACGCCGATGACATGGGTATCGGGCCCAAGGAAGTGCAGCATCTGGATGATGTAGTCGATGTAGTCGTCGAGATCGAAGGTGCCCTCGCTCAAGGGAACCATTCGCGCGTCGATCCAGTCGGTGATGTAGATATCGGAATGCGGAAGCAGGGCTTCCACGGTTCCACGCAGCAGCGTGGCATAGTGGCCCGACATCGGCGCAACGATCAGCACTTTCGAATCGGCCGCCCTGCCCTTGGGAAGAGCCCGCTCGAAATGGATCAGGTTGCAGAACGGCTCGCGCCAGACGATGCGCTCATGAACGCCAACGGGCTGGCCGTCGATCAGGGTTTCAGGCAGGCCGAATTCCGGCTTACCGTAGCGTCGCGTCGATCGTTCGAAAACCTCGAGGCCAGCGGCTGTCGCGCGGCCGAAATAGGTGTGCGAGATCGGGTTCATCGGATTGCTGAAAGCAAGCCGCATGGCATCCGCCGCCGTTCGCCACGGCGCCATCATGGCATGGTTCAGTTCGTAGAGCTGGTAGAACATAGGAAGCGTACCCCTTGGTTCAATCAACGACAACGCCGCTCCCAGTCGGACGCAAGCTTGCGATTGTTTGTCTTGGTGTCCGCAATCCCTGCCAGACTACCATGTTTCTTGTGCACTGCAACAACTATACCCGTTTCGGCTCGATACAAGCGCCTTCTGCGAGAATGCGCCCGGATTACTGATAATTAACAAACGGACTTGCTCGAAGCTGGCCGAAAGAGCGCGTTTTCGTCAGAAATTCGCGGTTTTGGAGGAGGACGAGAGCCTTTTCCGAAGCGGCCCACCGTGGTCGGTCCTCGGCCCGATCTTCCGCATCGCAGCAGAACGGGTCGTCACGCCGCGGCGATCCGGACGATCGCCTTGACCAGCCCCGACTTCTCGTTCGCCCAGCGCGGCAGATCCTCAACCACCGCATCCATCGTCGTTCGATGGGTGACCAATCTCTCCACCGGCACCAACCCCTCACGTATCGAGTTCACGACATGATCGAAATCCTCGCGCGTCGCATTGCGGCTGCCGATCAACGTCATTTCGCGCTTGTGAAACTCCGGATCGGAGAAGCGAATGTCGTCCTTGACCACGCTGACGAACACCAGTGTTCCTCCGTGAGCCACATGGCCGAAGGCCGCTTCCATCGAGCCGCCATTGCCGGTGGCGTCGAAGACGACATCGAAACCATCGCCGCCCGTGGCCACGGCGACGCGCCGGACGGACGTTTCGTCGGCAACGATGCCGGAACCGAAGCCAAGCCGGTCGGTCGCAAAAGCCAGCCTTTCACTGCTGGTATCCATCAGCGTCACCTCGTGGCCGGCGATGCGCGAGAAGATGGCCGTTCCAAGCCCGATCGGCCCGGCGCCGATGACAAGGGCGCGAACGCCGGCAGGTGCGGCAGCCCGGCGCACGGCGTGGGCGCCGATGGCGAGGAACTCGACCGTCGCTGCCGCCTCGGGCGATAGATCCATTGCCGGGTAAAGATTGCCCTCGGGAACGAGAATTTCCTCGCAGAAGGCTCCATCGGTGTGGACGCCGAGCACCTTGATCGCCGTGCAGCAATTCGGTTTGCCCCGGCGGCAGGCGACACAGTCGCCGCAGGAGAGATAGGGGTTGACCACTACCGGCGTCCCCGGAGCGATTGCCGTCCCCGGTCCATTGGCAACCACCGTCGCCGAGATCTCGTGCCCCATGACCCGCGGATATTCCAGGAACGGGTGCTTGCCGGCGAAGATGTGATAGTCGGTGCCGCAGATGCCGACATGGCTGACGGCCACGCTGACCCATCCCGAAGGTGGGGCCGGCACCGGCGCACGTTCAACAATCTCCAGGCGGCCGGGTTGCGGGCAGAGGACGGCTTTCATGTCATTTTCCGTATGTTGTCGGAGGTTTGGCGCCTAGCGCGCGCCGCGCCGCCTGAGCTGATCAAAATAGACGATCACGATGATCAGGACGCCGGTAATGATGCGCTGCCAGAACGAATTGACGTTGAGCAGGTTGGCGCCGTTGTTGATCGTGGCGAGGATGAAGGCGCCGAGCAGCGGGCCGTGCACCGAGCCGACCGCGCCGAAGAGGCTGGTGCCGCCGATGACCGAGGAGGCGATCGCCTGCAGCTCCCAGCCTTCGGCTTGAGTGGCATTGCCGATGCCGATGCGAGAGGCCAGCAGCAGGCCGACGAAGGCCGCACAGGTGGAGGACAGGATATAGGCGAGATAGATGGTGCGATGCACGTTGACGCCGGAAAGGCGTGCCGCCTCGCTGTTGGAACCGACGGCGAAGAGATAGCGGCCGAAGCGGCTCAAGTGCAGGAAGACATAGGCCGGGATCGCCACCACGATCACCATCCAGAACAGGCTGGGCACGCCGAGGAAGTCGGCGCGGGAGAAATTGGTGAAGGCCTCGTTGGTGATCGAAATCGTCGAGCCGTTGGTGATGAGCAGCCCGATGCCGCGCAGCGAGGTCAGGGTCGCCAGCGTGATGATGAATGGCGGCAGACCCATGCGGACGATACCGAAGGCGTGGAAGCCGCCGATCAGCACGCCGAAGGCGAGCGTCAGGATGATGGCGATCCAGAGCGGCACGCCGGCGGCGAGCAGCCAGGCGACGATCACGCTGGTAAAGCCGACGACGGCACCGACGGAGAGATCGATGCCGGCGGTGATGATGACGAAGGTCTGGCCGACGGCAAGGATCGCCGTCATGGCGCCCTGACGCAACAGGTTGCTGATGTTGTTGGGCGTCCAGAAACTGTTGGTGGCCAGCCCCAGGAGCAGCCAAAGGAAAAGCAGAAGCCCGAGAAGCGTGAGGCCGAACAGGATGCTCACGCCTTTCCTCGGCGCCGGGCCCGTTCCGCTATCGACCATTTCAGCACTCATCGTCGTCCTCCCTGCTTCCCCTTGATTGTCACTGCCGCGATCAGACACCAATCGCCTGCGTCAGCACTTCCTCGTGGCTCGCCGCTCGATAGTCGTGGCTGGCGACCAGCCGCCCCCGCCGGAACACGTGCAGGCGATCGGACAGCTCGTAGACTTCAGGCAGGTAGGAGGAGATCAGGATGATCCCCGCTCCCTTCTCCAGAAGCCGAGCGAACAGCCGGTAGATTTCCGCCTTGGTACCGACATCGACGCCGACCGTCGGCTCGTCGAAGATGAAAAGTTTGGCGCCGTGGCTCAGCCACTTGCCGATGACGATCTTCTGCTGGTTGCCGCCGGACATCGCCGAGACAAGCACGCGGCGCGATGGCGTCTTGATCTTCAAATCCCTGATCTGCCGATCCGCATTCTCGATTTCCTTCTGACGGTTGATCGTCAGCCCGCGCGTCAGCCGACTGAAGACCGGCAGGTTGATGTTGAGGCCGATCGGCAGGTTGAGGCAGAGCCCCTGATCGCGTCGGCTTTCCGGCGCCAACGCTATGCCGAGATCCATCGCCGTCCGCTCGTTGGCGATATTCACCTTGCGTCCCTGCCAGTAAACCTCGCCCGCGGTCGAGGCATGGCGGCCATAGAGGCCTAGCGCGAATTCGCTGCGGCCGGCACCGATCAAACCATAGAGGCCGACGATCTCGCCGGCGCGAACGTTAAGCGACACATCCTCGAAGCCGGGGCCACTCAAGCCCCGGGTCTCGACGATCACTTCGCCGGCCGGAAAATGTTCCTTGTGGTAGATCTGCTCGATGGTGCGATTGATCATCAGGGTGATCAGTTCGGCGTCATTGGTCTCGCCGATCTTTCGCGTGCCGACATGGGTGCCGTCGCGCAGCACCGAGACACGATCGGCAAGTTCGAAGACTTCCTCCATGCGGTGGCTGATATAGACGATCGTCACACCCTCGCCCTGTAGCCGGCGAATGAGCCGGAACAGCTGCGCGGATTCCTGACGGGTCAGATAGGCGGTCGGCTCGTCGAAGATCAGAAACTGGGTGCCGCGCATGGCGGCGCGGGCGGTCGCGACCAGTTGCTGCTGGCCGATCGTCAGGCTGCCGAGCGCCGCTGCGGCCGGCAGGTTGAAACCGAGATCGTCGAGGACACTCTGGGCCGCCTCGGTCATGGCGCGCTTGCGCATCAGCCCGGCGCTATTGATCTCGTCGCCGAGGAACATGTTGGCGGCCACGCTTAAGTGCGGGCAAAGCACCACCTCCTGATGCACGGCGTTGATGCCGCGGGCGATCGCCTCATGCGGATTGTCGAGCTGGACCGACTTGCCGCACCAATAGACTTCGCCGGAGGTGCGCCGGATCACGCCGGTCAGAAGTTTGATCAGCGTCGATTTGCCGGCACCATTTTCGCCGACGATCGCGTGAATCTCCCCGGACAGGAATGTGATGGAGGCAGGCTTCAGAGCTTCGACAGCGCCGTACTTCTTCTGCAGCGCGCGCATTTCCAGGATCGGCTCGCCCTTCGGCACGGGGTGGCGGGCAGCCGTCTTCAAACCGCCGCTCTTGATATCACTGACCTCATCGAGACCTGGCATCTGCGCATTCCTCCCAATCGCACAGACTGCCAGCGGCCGGCCCTCGTAGCCGGCCGCTGGCAACCGTATTCTCGGCGGCAGGCGAAGCTCGCGCCTGCCGCCGATTGCCGTTAGTTCACTTTCGGGTTGAGCAGAGCGTCGATCTTCGGCTCAGCCATGTTGGCCTTGGTCACCAGATTGGCGCCGGTATCGACGTTGGCCTCGACCTTCTCCTTCTTCGAGACCGCAAGCGCCGTCTTCACGCCATCATAGCCCATGCGATAGGGGTCCTGGACGACCAGGCCCGCGAGCACGCCTTCCTTGAGGAAGCCGACGGTCTTCTCGTCGCTGTCGAAGCCGATCACCTTGATCTTGTCGCCGAGCTTGTTTTCGGCAATCGCCTGGCCGACGCCCTGCGCCATGATCAGGTTGGAGGCAAAGACGCCGACGAGGTTCGGATTGGCGGTGATCAGGTCGGTCATCATGTTGAGGCCGGTGGTCGCCTGGCCATCGGCATATTTGTCGGCCACGACCTTGAAGCCCGGATATTTCGTCTTGATCTGGTCGAGGAAGCCTTCACGGCGCTGATCGAGCGAACCGACGCCCGGCAGGCTGGTGATGATGGCGATCTCGCCTTCTTCCTTGCCGGACATTTCCTTGATCGCTGCGGCGAGACCACCAGCGGCGATCCTGCCACCCTGAACGTTATCGGTCGTCAGGAACGAGGAGAAGGCCTTGGAATCGGCACCTGAGTCGATGCCGATGATCGGAACCGCTTTGGCAGCTTCGTCGATCGGCTTGCCAAGCGCCTTGAACTCGGTCGGCGAGATCACGACGGCAACCGGAGAACCGGCAACAGCATTTTCGAGAATGCTGATCTGGCCGTTGATATCGGATTCGGACTGGGCGCCAAGCTCGGGAACGTTGACGCCGAGGTCCTTGCCGGCCGCGCGTGCGCCGGCCAGCACGATCTGCCAGTAGAAGGACGTGGTATCCTTGACGATGATCGGGATGGTTACATCCTGCGCGAAGGACGCGACAGGCGCCATGGTGGCGATCATCGCCGCGCCGGCCAGGGCGGTGAAGGCACGACGGGAAAGAATGTGCTTGGTTATGCTCATTGGGTTTCTCCTCTCAGTGCACCTCGTTCCACCTTATGGAGATCGATTCGCCAGGTGCTTACAAATCGATCTTTTATAGATAAAAAACATATTGGAACGCTAATACAACACTCTCCGCTTTGCAAGCAGTCGTTGCTGCGAATTGCGTGACTGCACTGTCTGCTCCGACAACGCGTTTCGGCACGTGAAATTCGGGGCTCAGTCCGAAAAAGCACCAGCCCCGCATCCTCAAGCATCAAGCCCGGACCGCCTCCGATCCAAGCTCTGGCGCCACAAGCGTGTAAGGCTCGAAGGCGGAGAAATCGTCCGTCGACATTCGGTGCCGCAGCGCGTCCATGTTGCGCTTCAGGCTCTCCGGTTTCGCCGTCCCGAGCAGGACCGAGGCAACCACCGGATTGTCGAGTGGAAACTGCATGGCGGCAGCGGCCAGCGGCACACCACGCTCTCGGGCAATGCGCTCCATCGCGCCGACCTTGTCGCGCACCTCAGCGCTGGCGGGCATGTAGTCGAAATGCGCGCCAGCGACCGGGCCGGTCGCAAGGATGCCTGAATTGAACACGCCGCCGACGACCAGCGACGTCTTCTTCATCTCGCAGAGCGGCAGGAGCTCTGAGACGGCGGAACGGTCAAGCAGCGTATAGCGCCCCGCAAGCAGAATACAGTCGATGTCGGCGCGGCGCATCACCTCCAGGCAAACCGGGACTTCGTTGACCCCGAGCCCGTAGGCCGCGATCACGCCGCCGGCCTTCAGTTCCTCCAGCGCCTTGAGGCCGGAATCCAGAAGCTGCCTGAGATAGACGGCATTGCGGGCGGCGCCGTGGGTGTAGACGCCGATATCGTGGACATAGAGGATATCGATACGGTTGAGGCCGAGGCGCGCATAGCTGAATTCCACCGAGCGCATGATGGCATCGTAGCTGTAGTCGTAACGCACGTCGAAGTTCAGCGGCTTGACGTAGGAATAGTCCGGCACCTCACCTTCCGGCACGGGATGCAGCAGCCGTCCGACCTTGGTGGACAGCACAAAACTGTCGCGCGGCCTGTCGCGCAGGAAGTCGCCGACCCGCCGCTCGGCAAGACCAAGCCCGTAATAGGGCGCAACGTCGAAGTAGCGCAAGCCGGTAGCCCATGCAGCGTCCAGCGTCTCCATCGCCGCTTCGCGCGTGCATTCGCGGTAGAGCCCGCCAAGGCCGGCCGCGCCGAAGCTGTATTCGGTCACCGACAGGTCGGTCCGGCCGATCTTTCTCGTCTGCATTCCCTGTCTCCTCCCCCTGGGGATGCGCAACGTCACATCGTCAGAGTGTCGCCCCGAGATGCCAGGGCACGAATTCGTTGTCGCCGTAACCGAAAAGCTCGCTCTTGGTCTTCTTTCCCGAAGCGGTATCGATGATGAGATCGAAGATCTCGCGCCCAAGGCTGGCGATGGTCGCGTCCCCGGATGCGATCACACCGCAATCGATGTCCATGTCTTCTTCCATCGCCCGGAAAAGCGCGGTGTTGCTGGTCAGCTTGATCGACGGTGCGGGCCGACAGCCGAAACAGCTGCCGCGGCCGGTGGTAAAGGCGATCACATTGGCGCCGCCGGCCACCTGGCCGGTCGCCGAGACCGGATCGTAGCCGGGCGTATCCATGAAGACGAGCCCGTGTTCGGTAACGCGCTCGGCATAGCCATAAACCGCATTGAGCGGCGAGCGCCCGCCCTTGGCGACCGCGCCCAGCGACTTCTCCAGAATCGTGGTGAGGCCGCCGCGCTTGTTGCCCGGCGAAGGATTGTTGTCGAGCGAGGCGCCATGCAGCGCGACGTAGTTTTCCCACCAGGCGATCAGTCCGTCGAGCTTTGCAGCGACCGCCTCGCTGGCGGCGCGGCTCCGCAACAGATGTTCGGCGCCGTAGATTTCCGAGGTCTCCGACAGGATGGCGGTGCCGCCGGCAGCCGCCAGAATATCCACCGCCGCTCCCAGCGCCGGGTTGGCGGTGATGCCCGACAGTCCGTCGGAGCCGCCGCATTGTAGGCCGACGATGATCTCGCTGACCGGTATCGCCACGCGACGTTGCCTGCCGACTTCCTCGGCAATTTCATCGAGGATGCCGAGCGCGCGCTCCACCGAGCGTCGGGAGCCGCCGGCCTCCTGAATGTTGAAGTGACGCTTTTCCTGCCCCGCGCCGCTCTGTCCGTATAGTGTCAGCTGGTTGACCTCGCAACCGAGCCCGACCATCAGCACGCCGCCGAAATTGACATGCCTGGCGTAGCCGGCCAGGGTTCGGTGCAGGTTCATCATCCCGTCGCCGGTCGAAGACATGCCGCAGCCCTGATCGTGGACGATCGGGACAAAGCCGTCGATGCCATCATATTTCGGCAGGATGCGCCTGTTGGCCTCCTCGGCGATGGCCCGACAGACGGTGGTGGAACAGTTCACGCTGGCAATGATGCCGATGTAGTTGCGCGTCGCCGCCCGTCCGTCTCCGCGCCGATAGCCCATGAAGGTGCGCGCCCTGTCGGCAGCGCTCGCCTCTTCCGGCGCACCTTGCGGGCTGGTGGCCAGGCGATCCTGATCGAAGGAGAGGTTGTGGGAGTGGACATGCTCGCCGGCTTCTATGTCGCTGGTCGCGCGTCCGATCGCCTGGGCATATTTGACCACGGGATCGCCCGCATGGATCGGCCGTATGGCGACCTTGTGCCCGGGATCGATCTTCGTGGCGGCGCGAATGCCGCCCGGCAGGGCCTCGCCGGCAGCGATTGCCAGCGTCGCCACGACCACATTGTCCTCAGGCGCCAGCAGGATTGAAGACGGCACAGACACTCTGAATTTCTCCGTGAAAGCTTCTGCGATTTCGAGAGGGGTCTATTTGTCTTTTATCCACAATAGACAGATTGCCGTCAATGGGTATTATGCATCGAGGCAAGTGTCGGACGGACGAAGCGCGCCGCGGCCACGGTGGCAACAGGGGAGAAACGTCATGATTTTCGTGCGAGAGGCGAAGACAAGCGCCCGCCGGCAGGCTAGATCGGCGGGCGACGAAAGCTGATCGGATCGGCGGCTCGTCGCCCGTGCAACCCCAACCGCCCGGATCCTGGCAATGGCAAAGCAAAACACCGTCTTCAAGGATGCCTATAACCGCTGCCTGAAAGTGCTGGCTGAGACATCCTCCCTGCCCTCCGAGCCGGAGCTGGGCCAGGTGCTTGGCGTCAGCCGGACGACGGTGCGCGCCATTCTCGGCCGCTTCGAAGAGGCGAAGCTGATCACCTGGGACAAACGCAAGAAGATCGTACTGCGCCAGCCGCAGCCGGAGGATTATTTCCCGACGGAAGAAACGGATTCGCTCGCTGAGATCATCGAGCGCAGCTTCATGCGCCGGATTCTGGCCGGCGGAGCCGAGCCGGGCATGCAGATCAACGAACTGGAACTGGCGCGCGAGATCGGCACCGGCACCACAAGCGTGCGGGAGTTTTTGATCCGCTTCAGCCGCTTCGGGCTCATCGAGAAGCGACCGAACAGCCACTGGATCCTCAAAGGTTTCACCCGTGAGTTTGCGCTGGAGCTGACCGAGGTCCGCGAGATGTTCGAGCTTCGCTCGGCCGCAAGCTTCGTTGCGCTGCCGGACAGCCATTCGGCCTGGCAGGAGCTGAACAAGATCGAGGCGCTGCACCGCGAGATCCTGGCCGACATCGACAACCGCTACCAGGAATTCTCCGAGCTCGACGAGCGCTTCCACCTCTTGGTGCACAAGTCGTCGAGCAATCGTTTCATCGTCGATTTCTACGACGTCATCTCGATCGTGTTCCACTACCACTACCAATGGAACAAGACCAACGCGCGGCAGCGAAACGCGCGCGCGCTGGAAGAGCATCTTGCCTATATCGAAGCGCTCAGGTCACACGATCCCAAACGCGCCGAGGAAGCCTGCCGACGACATCTGCGCTCGGCACGCGAGACCTTGCTGCAATCCATTCCATAGCCAGCTAACTGGACCGCGACATGAAGACACCGTTTGTGCAGTTTGGAACGAGCCGCTTTCTTCAGGCGCATGCCGATCTCTTCATCAGCGAGGCGCTGGACCGGCAGGCGGCCCCCGGGCAAATCACCGTGGTTCAGACGACAGGCTCGACCGAGCGGGTAGGACGTCTGGCGGCATTGACGCAGCCCGGCGGCTATCCGGTGGCGATCCGCGGGCTTTGCGACGGCAGGCCGGTGGACAGGGTCGAGCGGGTCACCAGCGTCGCCCGCGCGCTGTCGACGAGTGACAACTGGGATGCTGTTTGCAACATCGTGGCGGACGAGGCCGAGTTCCTGATCTCGAATACCGGCGATACCGGCTACGACATCTCCGGAGACGACCTGTCGGTGCGGGTGCCGTTGTCGTTTCCCGGTAAACTTCTGCTGCTTCTGAAAGCCCGTTTCGATGCCGGCGGCAAACCGCTTACCATCCTTCCCTGTGAACTGGTGTCGCGCAATGGCGACGTGCTCAAAGCCATCGTGCTGGAGCTCGCGGGGGAGCGGCTGGGCGAGCGGCAATTTTCAAATTGGCTGGCAAACGAGATAGTCTGGGCCAATACGCTGGTCGACCGGATCGTCTCGGAACCGATCGAGCCGGCCGGCGCCGTGGCCGAGCCCTACGCGCTATGGGCGATCGAGAGACAACCGGGGCTGAAAACGCCTTGCGAGCATGAATGCGTGCTGATGGTCGACGACCTGACGCCCTACGAAAAATTGAAACTCTATATCCTCAATCTCGGCCACACGGTGCTCGCAGACATCTGGCTCAGGCAGGCGCGCGACCCCGGCGAAACGGTCCGGCAGATCCTTAGCGATACGGAGATTGCCGGGCGACTCGAAGATATCTACGGCCAAGAAGTCGTGCCTGCCTTCGCCGCCAACGGTCTCGGACAACAGGCGAGCGCCTATGTCGCGACGACGCTCGACCGTTTCCGAAATCCGTTCCTTGACCATCGGCTCAGCGATATCGCCAACCATCACCCTGAAAAAATCGTGCGACGGATTGCCGACTTCCGCCGCTGGAGCCCAAGCGTTGCCATGCCGACGCTGGGCGCGATCTGCGATCAGTAGCCGGATTCCAGCTTGCTGGCGTTGTGGCTTTCCTCGCCCAAAAATTCCTGACGCAGAGCCTGTGTTGCCCGGACGAGAGAGGTGACGTCGGTACCAACAGCCATGAAATCGGCGCCGAGATCGCGATAGTCGCGTGCCTGCGCGAGATCGAGCGTCATGATTCCGCACGCCTTTCCGGCCTTCTTAATGCGCGCGAAGGCGTCGATGACCGCCGCCCGCACCTCCGGACGCCCCGGGCTGCCGAGATAACCCATATCCGCGGCCAGATCCGATGGGCCGATAAACAGACCGTCGACGCCTTCAAGGGCGGCAATCTCGTCGATCGCCGCCAGGCCCGCACGGCTCTCGATCTGCAACAGGAGGCAGATCTGGTCGTTAGCGGTGTGGAGATAGTCGGCGATCCGGCCGAATTGCGATGCGCGCGCCAGTGCCGCGCCGACACCGCGGATCCCGTGCGGCGGGTAGCGGGTTGCGCGAACCAACTCTTTCGCCTGCTCGACGCTTTCAACCATCGGGATGAGCAGCGTCTGCACGCCGACATCGAGGATCTGCTTGATCAGCGCGGTCTCGCCGACGGGGAGGCGGACGATCGGGTGGCTGGCCGATGCCGCCACCGCCCGAAACTGGGCCGACAACAACGGCAGGTCGTTGGGCGCATGCTCGCCGTCGATCAACAGCCAGTCATAACCGCTGCCGGAGACCACCTCGGCCGCATAGGGGCTCGCCAGCGCGACCCACAGACCGAGCTGAAAGCGCTGCTCGCGAAGGGCGGTCTTGAAGGGGTTGGTCGGTGCCGGCATCGCGTCATCTCCTCTTTTTCACGACTGCAACCTCTGTACCGGCAAACAAAAAAACCGGCCAGAGATTTCCGGCCGGTTTCGCGATCAGATTGTATCAACGTGCAAATGCGTCAGGCAATGCCACCGAGGCAGACATATTTGATCTCGGTGAATTCCTCGATGCCGTATCTGGAGCCTTCGCGACCGAGACCCGAGAGCTTGACGCCGCCGAACGGCGCTTCCGCCGTGGAGATCAGCCCGGTGTTGACCCCGACCATGCCGTATTCCAGCGCCTCGGCCACGCGGAACACCCGCGCCAGGTCCTTGGCATAGAAATAGGAGGCCAATCCGAACTCGGTGTCGTTGGCCTGCTCGATGACATCGGCCTCATCCTTGAAGCGGAACAGCGGTGCCACCGGGCCGAAGGTTTCCTCGCGGGCCACTGCCATCGCCTGGGTGACATCGGCCAAAACCGTCGCCTCGAAGAAGGTGCCGCCGAGCGCATGGCGTTTGCCGCCCTGGATCACGCGAGCCCCCTTGGCAGTGGCATCGGCGATATGCTCTTCCACCTTCGCCAGCGCCGCCGTGTCGATCAGCGGGCCGAGGATGACGCCCTGGTCGAGACCATTGCCGATCTTCAGCTTGGCGACGGCCGCCGCCAGCTTGTCGGAGAAGGCGTCATAGACCTTGTCCTGTACGTAGATGCGGTTGGCGCAGACGCAGGTCTGGCCGTTGTTGCGGAACTTGGCGATCAGGGCGCCTTCGACCGCCGCATCGAGATCGGCATCGTCGAAGACGATGAACGGCGCGTTGCCGCCGAGTTCCAGGCCGAGCTTCTTGATCGTACCCGCACTCTGGCGATAGAGCTCGGCACCGACCTCCGTCGAGCCGGTAAAGGTCAGCTTGCGCACCACCGGGTTGGCGGTCATCTCCGCGCCGATTTCGCGGGCCGAGCCGGTGATGACGCTGAACAGGCCCTTGGGCAGGCCGGCGCGTTCGGCAAGAATCGCGATGGCAATTGCCGAGAACGGCGTCTGTGCCGCCGGCTTCAGCACCATGGCGCAGCCGGCGGCAAAGGCCGGACCCGCCTTGCGGGTGATCATCGCATTGGGGAAGTTCCACGGCGTGATCGCGGCGACGACGCCGATCGGCTGCTTCATCACCATGATGCGCTTGTCCGGCTGGTGGCCCGGGATCAGATCGCCATAGATGCGGCGGCCCTCTTCGGCGAACCATTCGACGAAGCTGGCGCCGTAGACGATTTCGCCGGTCGCCTCGGCAAGCGGCTTGCCCTGTTCGAGCGTGAGGATGCGGCCGAGATCGTCCTTGTTCTCGATCATCAGCTCGAACCAGCGGCGAAGCACGCCGGCGCGGTCCTTGGCGGTGCGGGCAGCCCAACCCTTCTGCGCCACACGCGCCGCTTCGATCGCAGCCTTCGTCTCCTTACCTCCAAGCTTCGGCACGCGCCCGACGAGTTCGCCCGTTGCCGGGTTCGTCACATCGATCGCATTGGCGGCATCCGCTTCGATCCATTCACCACCAATCAAGGCAGCCTGGCGAAACAATGATGGGTCTTTAAACGACATGATCCGTCCTCTCTCGAAATCTACAGAACTTATACAACTTTTTTCCTGAAAACAGCAATGACCCGCGCATCCATTTCTGCATTTTCTGCAGACCGGCTCGGGCACCGGGCGCGCTCGCATTTCCGTGCTTTCAATCCGGTTTCGTCGGCACCCGTCCTCATGTAGCGTCCGAAACGAATCGAACCATAGCGAGCCGGCGCAGCTCGTCGCGGATTTCACGACATTGTAGAAAAGAGGCATGTCCATGACGGCGACCGACAACAGAAAAGCCGACCATCCAATCGACGCAATCTTCCTGGAGCGCTGGTCGCCCCGCGCCTTCACCAACGAGGAGATAGCAGAGCGCGATCTGCTTTCCTTCTTCGAAGCGGCCCGGTGGGCGCCGTCTGCAAGCAACCGCCAGCCGTGGCGGTTCGTCTATGCCCGTCGCGGCACCGAACACTTTCCAGTGCTGCTCGATATCCTCGACGAAAGCAACCAGCGCTGGGCGAAGGACGCCGCCGCGTTGACGATCGTCATCTCGAGAACCCACAACCAAGCACAGAACGGCGAAATGCGCCCAGCCTATACCCACGCCTTCGACACCGGCTCAGCCTGGTATAGCCTTGCTTTGCAGGCATCGCTCGCAGGCTGGCATACCCATGGCATGGCGGGCATCGATCGCGACAAGGCGATGCGCTCCCTCAACGTTCCCGAATATCACCGGGTCGAAGCTGCGGTCGCGATCGGTCGGCGAGCCGACCCTTCGATGCTTCCTGATGACCTGCGCGCGCGCGAAGTACCAAGCCAGCGCAAGCCGGTCAGCGAATTCGCGTTCGAAGGACAATTCCAGGGCGAATAAACGGAAAATCCCGGTGCCTTGCGGCACCGGGATTCCAGATTTCGATGATATCCGAAAAGATCAGATGTCGAGGTTGGCGACGCTCAGCGCGTTTTCCTGGATGAAGTCGCGGCGCGGCTCGACCTCGTCGCCCATCAGGCGCGAGAACAATCCGTCCGCATCCGTCGCGTCTGCCACCCGGACCTGCAGCAGCGAGCGCACGTTCGGATCGAGCGTCGTTTCCCAGAGCTGCTCGGCATTCATCTCGCCAAGACCCTTGTAGCGCTGCATCGACAGACCCTTGCGGCCTGCCGCGAAGATCGCATCCAGAAGGGCGCGCGGGCCGCTGATGTCCTGCGTACCATCGCGGCGGCGAAGCACCGGAGGCGCGGAGTAGACCTCCTTGAGCTTCGACGTCAGCTGGTCGATATGGCGGGCGTCGGACGAGCCGATCAGCGCCATGTCAAGGATGGCGACTTCCTTGACGCCACGAACCATGCGTTCAAGCTTGAGACCGCCTTCGGCCGTCACCGTTCCGGTCCAGCCGCGTTCGGTCTCTTCGGCAATCACATCGAGCCTGCGGGCCACTTCGATCGCGACCTGTGCATATTGTTCGCGCTGGCCGTTCAGTTCGACGTTCAAGGCGCCGGCAATTGCTGCCTGCTCGACAATCGAGCGATTGTAGCGCGAATGCAGGCCATCCATCAGGTTACGCACGCGCAACGCATCGTTGATGACTTCGCGCAGGTCCTGGCCGGCGCGAACCTCGCCGGAGGCAAGCTCCAGCGTCGCTTCCTCGAGACCCATGGAGATCAGGTAGTCTTCCAGTGCCTGCTCGTTCTTCAGATACTGGGCGGACTTGCCGCGCGTCACCTTATAGAGCGGCGGCTGGGCAATATAGAGATGGCCACGCTCGATCAGTTCCGGCATCTGCCGGAAGAAGAAAGTGAGTAGCAGGGTACGGATGTGAGCGCCGTCGACGTCGGCGTCCGTCATGATGATGATCTTGTGGTAGCGCAGCTTGTCGGCGTTGAACTCGTCCTTGCCGATCGATGTGCCGAGCGCCGTGATCAGCGTGCCGATTTCCTGGCTCGAAAGCATCTTGTCGAAACGCGCGCGTTCGACGTTCAGGATCTTGCCGCGCAGCGGCAGGATCGCCTGGTTTTCGCGCGAACGTCCCTGCTTGGCCGAGCCGCCTGCCGAATCGCCCTCCACCAGGAAGACTTCGGACTTTGCCGGATCGCGTTCGGAGCAGTCCGCCAGCTTGCCCGGCAGCGAGGAGATGTCGAGCGCACCCTTGCGGCGCGTCAGCTCGCGCGCCTTGCGCGCCGCCTCGCGTGCGGCCGCCGCTTCGACGACCTTGCCGACAAGGATCTTGGCGTCGGAGGGATGCTCCTCCAGCCAGGTGCTCAAGGCTTCGTTGACGAGGCTTTCGACAACCGGACGGACTTCCGAGGAAACCAGCTTGTCCTTGGTCTGCGAAGAGAACTTCGGGTCCGGCACCTTGACGGAGAGAACGGCGGTCAGGCCTTCGCGGCAGTCGTCGCCGGTCAGGGTCACCTTTTCCTTCTTGGTGATGCCTGATGTTTCGCCATAGGACGTGATCTGCCGGGTCAGCGCGCCGCGGAAACCGGCCATGTGCGTGCCGCCATCGCGCTGCGGAATGTTGTTGGTGAAGCAGAGCACGTTCTCGTGGTAGCTGTCGTTCCACCACATCGCGACTTCGACGGTGATGCCGTCCTTTTCGCCGCGGATCGAAACCGGCTTTTGGACCAACGGCTTCTTGGCCCGGTCGAGATAGGCGACGAAGGCTTCGAGGCCGCCGTCATACATCATCTCGTCCTGGCGCACGTCCGAATGGCGCTTGTCGGTCAGGACGATGCGCACGCCGGAATTCAGGAAGGCGAGTTCGCGCAGGCGGTGTTCGAGCGTGCCGTAGTCGAAGTCCGTCTTGGTGAAGGTGTCCGTGCTCGGCAGGAACGTTACCTCGGTCCCGGTATCGGTGCCGGCTTCGCCGATCACCTTCAGCGGACCGTCAGCCACGCCGTGGGTGAAGCTCATTTCGTGGACCTTGCCGGCCCGGCGGATCTTCAATCGCAGCATGACGGAAAGCGCGTTGACCACCGAAACGCCAACGCCGTGCAGACCGCCCGAAACCTTGTAGGAATTCTGGTCGAACTTGCCGCCGGCGTGGAGCTGCGTCATGATGACCTCAGCCGCCGAGACGCCTTCTTCCTTGTGGATGTCGGTCGGGATGCCGCGGCCGTTGTCGGTTACCGTGACCGAACCATCGGCATTCAGCGTCACCGTGACGATATCGGCGTGGCCCGCCAGGGCCTCGTCGATCGCGTTATCGACCACCTCATACACCATGTGATGCAGACCGGAGCCGTCGTCGGTATCGCCGATATACATGCCCGGCCGCTTGCGTACGGCATCCAGGCCCTTCAACACCTTGATGGAGTCGGCACCATATTCGGCGGCGGCGCCGGTATCGGTTTCAGGAATATCGGTCATTCGGCTTCGGGTCTTTCCAGGTTCTTCGGACGTGGTGATTCGTTGCGAATCACGTCTCGGACGCCTCGCGGACTATAGAAAATTTGTCCACGGTTCCAAATCCCGGACCGCGCGCAGCGGCCGGAAAACAGCTGTTCATCCCCTGTCATTAGCAGGAAATGTGGCTTTTTCCAAAACATCTTCCAGGGCGCGGATCGTGTCGACGGACAAATCGCGGATTTGTCCGCTCAAGCGGTTGGCGAAGGCCGTGTGTTCCGGCGCCAGCCCGGACGTATCCAGCACGACTTTCGGCGCCGAGACATGGGCGATCTGGAACAATTCCTCGGCCTCGTCCCAGATGACGTTGAAATAGCCGGCCACCCTTTGCAGAAAATCGAAACTCGGCGCGCCGCGCTTTCCATGTTCAAGCGCCGAGAGATAGGCGGCCGACACGCCGATCGCTGCAGCCATCTGTTTCTGCGACACGCCCTTCTTGCGCCGCAACTCGCGCACCGCCGCGCCAAAAGGGGTCACGTCGCGCTCCCCTTGCTGCGCGCTAGGCGGACATAAAGCGCGCCATCGCCGCCGTGATTGCGCGCTGCGGGCTCGTAGCTTGAGATCAATGGCCGGAACTCCGGCAGCGAGAACCAGAGCGGCACGGCGCGCTTCAATGCGCCTTCGCTGCCGATCGACGTTCCCTTGCCGGTGATAACAAGAACGTGGCGCAGCCCGCGCTCATGCGCTCTGAGAAGAAAATGCAGAAGGAAGCCGTGTGCTTCACTCTGGATCATGCCGTGCAGGTCGATCCGCGCCTCCAGCGCCAGGTGCCCCTTCGACAGCTTGCGCTTGACGGGTTTTTCAAGCGGATAGTGGTGCCGGCCGTTCGAGGTCGTGCTGAGGGCAATTCCCTGCTGTTCGTCGGTACCACTGGCCGACGTGGCGGCTTGCGTCTTTTGCGGCTCATCCTTGGGCTCGGCTGGAACATCCTCGCCGAGAAATTCCCTGAGATCATCGAGGCGGCCGGGCATTGGCCTGGTCGTGCGCGCAACCTTTCCCCATAGAATCCGCTCTTCCGCCGAAAGCTTCTTGCCCCTAGCCATTGCCGTATCTTGCCGCAGCCGCGCGAGGAACGAAGATGTAGAAATCGGCTTCGTTGCGAACCGCACCCGCAAGCTCGCCGGCCGTGTCGCCGGATCCGGTGAAGATGTCGCCACGGGCCGGGCCGACGATGGCCGACCCCGTGTCGAGCGCCAGCATCAGGCGTCGAAACGGCCGCCCGGCATCAAGCCGCGTCAGGCTCTCGCTCGAGATAAAAAAAGGCACGCCGAAGGTATGGATCAGCCGATCGACGGCTAGCGACCGGCCCGGCTCCAGAGAAACCTTGGCGGCAGCGACCGGCCCGAGCCGTTCGTCCTCGACTTCCGCCTCGCGGAAGAAGATGAAGGAGCGATTGTGCCAAAGGACCTCGTCGACCTCATCCGGATTGGCCGCGAGCCAGTCCCGGATGCTCATCATCGAGACGGTCGAGGCATCGATCTCGCCGCGATCGATCAGCAGCTTTCCGATCGGGGAAAAATAGTGGCCGGTCTTGGCGGCATAGGTGATACGCCGGCGCGAACCATCGGGATAGACGAGCCGGGCAGCGCCCTGGACGTGGACGAAGAACACGTCGACCTTCGATCTGGCATAGGCGATCTCCAGACCCCGCCCCGCCAGAAAGCCCTGCTCGATCGCGCGGCGGTCCGGATACTCGCCGACCACGCCATCATGCAGCCGACCAAAGGCAAAATAGGGATCCATATCTGTCGGCCGGTTGGTGTCGTCGACATCGACGAGATCGATCGGGCGCCGGTAGATCGGGTATCGGAAGATGTCGTCCGGTTTCGCCTGGACTTCGATCTCGGGTTCATAGAACGCCGTCACGAAACCGGTTTTGCCAGTTTCGGGCCAGATTCTGAAGGCGACGAATTGTTGCTCGAAAAACGCACGCGCCGCAGTTGCGTCGGCGACGTCTGCGCTTGCAGCCGAAAGCGCCGGCATCAAGTCATTGACCGAAATGCCAAGCGAGCCGGTGCGATAAGGTTTTGCGGTCGAGACATGGTGATGACAGCGGCGCAGCGCTTCAATCACCGCGGTCGGATCGTCGTCCTGCCACCCCGGCAAGTCTGAGAAGGTGACAGGCTCAAGTCGAAGCGTCATGGTCGCCCCTTCCGATCAGTTTTCGGATTCGGTAGCGATCAGCTTCCAGTTCGGATCACGCGAGCGAATGTCGCGCGAGAAAGTCCAGAGATCGTTGACTTCGGCCACCGACTCTGCGTCTCCATCGATGATGGCGCCCTGCTTGTCGTAGGTCGCCGAGATCAACTGGCTGACGATCCGGACTGTGATGTTCTCTTCGCTGTCCTTGACTTCGGCGTGGACGATATCGGCCTTCTCGATGCCGACGAAGGTGGATTTCACCACTTCGCCCTTGCGTTCGCGCTCGGCAATCGCGGCATCGAAGCCTTCGTAGACTTCCCGCGACAGCAGGTTCTTCAACGTCTTGCGGTCGCCGTCGGCGAAAGCCATGACGATCATCTCGTAGGCCATCTTCGCCCCGTTGACGAACTCCTTCGGGTCGAAGCCTGCGTCGGCGTCGGTCAGCGAGCGGAGCTGATCGTTGAGCGGCGTCCCGGCCTTTGCGAAGTCGTCGATCGCTGCATAGCGGACCGCATCGTCCTCGGCATTGTCGCGGCGCGGCAGCTGGACGACCTTGCCATTGTCGGCCTTTTCAGGCCCCTGGCTCATGTCCCTCGGAGAATAGGGATCAAACGGCGGCCGTTCGCTGCCGGTCCGGCGACCGAGAACGCTGCGCAACTGCAGGAAGATGACCACTGCGGCGATCAAGAAAAAAAACGTGATGAAGTCGAAAGAGCCCATTTCCACCCGAAACCGCTGTTAGAATTTCTCGTAGCTATTCCATATAGTCCGCAAGGATAGATCATTCAAACCGCGTTGTCGCACCCTTAGATCGGAGGTGACGATGCGACGACCCTTTCAGGCACCGCCAATGCGTTCAATGTTAATTCCCCTGGTCATTCTTGGACTGCCCCTTGCCGAGATTGCCGGCTTCGTCATCGTCGGCCGCGAGATCGGGCTGGCCATGACGCTGCTGCTCGTTCTGTTGAGCGCGATTGCCGGGGTCGTGCTGCTTCGCCTTCAGGGTTTCGCCGTCATCAGGCGCGTGCAGGAAGCAACGCGCAGCGGCAGTGATCCTGGCCGCGAGGTCCTCGGCGGCGCCTTGATGTTCGTCGCAGCCCTTTTGTTGATGGTGCCCGGCTTCATCAGCGACATCTTTGGTCTGCTTCTGTTTGTGCCGCCTGTCAGGCACGCCGTGGCCGGCTATTTGAGATCGAGAATGACTGTTGTGACGGCCGCGTCGAGCCAGTCCTGGCGCGGACCAGGCCAAACGCCGCAGGAGCGCGCCCAACCGCGCGTCATCGACCTTGGCGAAGGCGAGTTCTCGAGGACCGATGACGACGAACCCAACCCGTCCGAAGAGCGCCGTCGGCAATAGCAAGGGCCTGTGGCGCAGGGTTGTAAGCCCTATGACGAAATGCTAGATGGCCTCACCGAATTGAAGTCGAGGAAACCCTTATGACGACTGATACCGCATCCAACGGCAACGGCAGCGCGCAGCAGAGCCCGTCGCTCAACATCCTCGCCCAGTATGTCAAGGATCTCTCCTTCGAGAACCCGGGCGCACCGCGTTCGCTGCAGGCGCGTGACAATGCCCCGTCGATCAACATCAACGTCAACGTCAACGCGAACCCGCTCGCAGAGTCCGATTTTGACGTCGTGCTCTCGCTGAACGCGGAAGCCAAAGACGGCGAACGCGTCCTGTTCAACGTCGAGCTCTCCTATGGTGGCGTTTTCCGTGTTGCCGGCTTCCCGCAGGAACACATGCTGCCGCTGCTCTTCATCGAGTGCCCGCGCCTGCTGTTCCCGTTCGCTCGCCAGATCGTCGCCGACGCGACCCGCAACGGCGGTTTCCCGCCGCTGATGATCGACCCGATCGATTTCGCTCAGATGTTCGCCCAACGCATGGCCGAAGAAAAGGTCCGCGCTCAGGTGGCAAACACCAGCGAGACCGCCAACTGATTTCTGTTCAGACTGGATCGCATTCAGGAAAAAGCCCGGTCGAGCCGGGCTTTTTTCATTTCTAAAGATCGTATTTGGCCCAGATCGCCTTGGCCCCCATCTTGGCGACCAGAGCGGCATGAGCCGCCTCATCCGCTTCCGACAAGCGGTTCGGCAACGGCCGCGGGCGCTGCGCGATGGCGATCGGCGCATCGTCGTGTTCAACGGTTTGTCCCGCGACCTTGTTGCTCGACACCAGACCCAAGGCAGCCTGACGACCGCCGAGCATCTCGATATAGACTTCGGCAAGAAGCTCGGAGTCGAGCAGTGCGCCGTGCTTGGCGCGATGGGAATTGTCGATGCCGTAGCGACGGCAGAGCGCGTCGAGCGAATTCGGGCCCATCGGGTGCTTGCGGCGGGCAAGAGCAAGCGTATCCGTCACCCGTTCGCCGGCAATGGCCGGAAGTCCGATGCGGCCGAACTCCGCATTGATGAAGCCCATGTCGAAGGTGGCATTGTGCGCCACCCAGCGGGCATCGCCGAAGAAGTCGAGAATCTGCTGGGCCACATCGGCAAAGGCCGGCTTGTCCTTCAGGAACTCGTCGGTGATGCCGTGAATGGCAAGCGCATCCGGATGAACCTTGCGATTGCCGGGATTGATGAAGATATGCAGCGTGCGACCGGTCGGAAACTGGTTTTCCAGTTCGACGCCGCCGATCTCGATCACCCGGTCCTCTCGATTGTCGAGGCCGGTCGTTTCCGTATCGAAAATGATCTCACGCATCGGGCGCTCCATTTTGGGTGAGATCGTCGACGATCGCCCTCACCTGTTGGCGTGTGTTATCGAAGCTGTCGCTGGTATCGACGATGTAGTCGGCGCGTTCACGCTTCTGACTGTCCGGCACCTGACGCGCCAGGATCATGGCAAATTTCTCTTCGGTCATGCCGGGGCGTTTCATCGCCCGTTCTCTTTGAATGTCGGGTGCGCAGCTAACGACCACCACCCGATCGACACGCGCCTCGGCGCCCGTTTCAAACAGCAACGGAATATCGAGCACGACAAAGGCCGCGTTGGCCGCGGCATTCTTGTCGAGGAACTCGCGCTCTTTCCGGCCAACGAGCGGATGCACGATGCTTTCGAGCTCGCGCAGCCTTTCGGGTGCTGCGAGCAACTGCCGGGACAGTTCGGCCCGATCGATCGCCCCTTCCCTGACAGTCCCCGGGAATGCGGCCTCAACAGGCGCGACGGCTTCGCCGCGATAAAGCGCGTGCACCACTTCATCGGCATCGTTGACCGGCACGCCGAACTCGCGGAACATCTGCGCGGTCGTCGACTTGCCCATGGCGATCGATCCGGTCAGGCCGACAATCATCATGCGCGCGATCCCATGTCATCGATGACGAGTTGTCGAAGTGTGGCGTCGACGACGGGCCGGCGACCGAACCAGAGCTCGAAACCGGGTACGGCCTGGTGCAGCAACATGCCGAGACCGTCGACAATGGTAAAACCCTGCTCCTCCGCCTGGCGAAGCAAAGGTGTCTTCAACGGGACGTAGACGATGTCGGTCACCACGGCATCCCGAGCCATGACGGTGAAATCGATCTGCGGCGCGTCCTGGCCATCCATGCCGAGAGACGTGGTGTTGATGAAGAGGCCGGCGCCCGTCATCACTTCGCTCAGTGCCTCCATCGGATGCGCTTGCACAGCCGATCCAAAACGGTCGGCCAATTCCTCAGCCCTTGCCACCGTGCGGTTGACGACATGGATCGTCTTGATGCCCCGGTCACGCACGGCCTGGATGACGGCGCGGCTGGCGCCGCCGGCGCCGAGCACGACCACAGTCGAACATTGGTTCCAGCCGGCTGCGCGCTCGTCAAGATTGGCGACGAACCCTCGGCCATCGGTGTTCGTGGCGTGAACGTCGCCGGCTTCGATCCAAAGCGTATTGGCAGCGCCGAGTTCCAGACAGAGATCATCCGGGCGGTCCGCCAGCCGATGGGCAGCTTCCTTGTGCGGGATGGTGACGTTGCCGCCGCAAAAGCCTGAAGTGCCTTGTTTCAACTCGGCGACGAAGGCGGAAAAGTCTTCCGGCTTTACCTCGTGCGCGCGGTAGCTGCCCTCTATCCCGAGCTGTTTCAGCCAATAGCCGTGGATCAACGGCGACCTGGAATGCTTGATCGGATAGCCGGTGACGAAGGCGTGGTTAACAAATGTTTCACGTGAATCACGCATCGATCGTTCCCAATTCCCGAAGTTTTGCGAGCAGCGGCAGCATCGGAAGGCCGAGGATGGTGAAATAGTCACCCTCGATCTTTTCGAACAGCTGGATGCCCTCGCCCTCCAGCTGGTAGGCGCCGACGCTGGACAAGGCCTTGCTCCCGACGCGCTGCAAATGGCGATCGACAAATTCCGCTGTCAGCGTACGCACCGACATATGTGCCGACGAGACGTGGCGCCAGAGGATCTCATCGCCGCGCGCGAGAACGATCGCGCTGTTCAGGCGATGGGTCTTGCCGGCGAGCGACAAGAGATGTTGTCCGGCTTCCGCCATGTCCTTCGGCTTGTGATAGACCCGCTGTCCCAGGGACATGGTCTGGTCGGAGCCGATCACCAGGGCCTCGGGAAAGTACCTGGCGACATCTCTTGCCTTGGCTTCGGCAAGCCTCACCGCCACGTCTTCAGGAGCGGCACCTTCTTCTTCGAGCGGCTTTTCAAGCGCGCGCTCGTCGATCTCGGCGGCGCGCGCCGTAAACACCAACCCGGCATTTTCCAGAAGCGCACGACGGAACGGGCTTGCTGAAGCCAGGACGAGTGAAGGTGTCATCATCGAAGTTCCCGAATTGTTCGGATTCGCTCTATCGCAGCCGCGGGCGCAGGGCAACAATTGCGGCGGCGGTTTCCTCGATCGAGCGGCGGGTGACGTCGATGATCGGCCAGTTGTTGCGCGCGCAGAGCGCGCGGGCATATTTCAACTCCTCGGCGATCGCCGCCCTATCCGTATATTGATCACCGTGAAAGCCTTGGGTGGTGCCGAGCACCCGATGCTGGCGGACCTGGGAAATGCGATCGGCAGTCGCAATCAGGCCGACGACCAAAGGCTTGGTTGCCTTCATCAGCCGGTCGGGCAGCGGCACGCCGGGGACGATTGGAATATTGGCCGTCTTGATGCCTCGGTTGGCGAGATAGATCGATGTCGGCGTCTTCGATGTACGGCTGATGCCGATCAACACCACATCGGCGTCATCAAAATCGGCCGGCAGCTGACCGTCGTCATGGTCCATGGTGAAATTCAACGCGTCGATGCGGGCGAAATAGTCGGCGTCCATCACGTGCTGCGCGCCGGAGCGGCGTCGCGACGGCGAACCGAGATAGGACTGGAACAGTTCGATGATCGGATCGAGAACCGAGACGCACGGCACGCCCATCTCACGGCAGCGCTGGTCGATGATGTCGGCCAGTTCGCGATCGACGATCGTGTAGAGCACGATGCCGGGGGCTCCATCGATGGCGTCGAGAACCTGCAGCAGCTGCCGGCGATTCCTGATCAGCGGATAGACATGTTCAAGCGCATGCGACGCCTGGAATTGCGCCGCCGCCGCACGCCCCGCCGCGATCAAGGTCTCCCCCGTCGAATCGGAGATCAGATGCAGGTGGAAGTAGTTTTTCTTGTTCTCCACGCAATTCTCCGGGTGCTGTTGATAAACCGGGATAAAAATGGCTGACGGCGCCGCGGCGCGCCAGGCAACGGGAAAACCGCCGACTTATTCACAATTGGCGCAACGCCGAAGAAAGCTTCGCGGAGGATGTGGACAAGACTCACGGCGATGACAAAGTGTCACGTGTTTCGACTCGTTGTCCACAGCAATTCGCTTTCTTCCGGAGCTGGCAATCCTCTGATTTAAATTGAAATTTTGCACTTATCCACGGAATGCGGCCAAGGGCGCCGCTTTGCCTCCCGCCCGGATCGATCCGATCGGGCAGCCGTGGATGAACTGTGGCGATCTTTTAATCCTTGATACCCACCGACTCTAAGAAATAGAAAGAGTCTAAATATCTTTGATTTTATATTGGGAGAGACCATCCGTGGCCGAGACACGAAGGAAAGTTCTGGAGGTTTTGGATGGGAAGACGGTCAGTCCGCCTCCCGTCTGGCTGATGCGCCAGGCCGGCCGGTACCTTCCGGAATATCGAGCGACACGGGCCGTCGCCGGGAGCTTCCTCGATCTCTGCTACACGCCCGATCTTGCCGTCGAAGTGACGCTGCAACCGATCCGTCGCTATGCTTTTGACGCAGCTATTCTGTTTTCCGATATCCTGGTGATTCCGGACGCGCTGAAGCGCAACGTTCGCTTCGAGGAAGGCCATGGGCCGAGAATGGATCCGATCGACGTCGACGGCATCAATGCTCTGAAGGCGGACGGTATCTCCAATCATCTAAAACCGGTCTTCGAGACGGTGTCGCGTTTGCGGGGAGAGCTTCCGACGGAAACGACGCTACTCGGGTTTTGCGGTGCGCCCTGGACGGTCGCCACCTACATGATCGCCGGCCAGGGAACACCGGACCAGGCCCCTGCCCGACTGTTCGCCTATAGGAACCCGGAAGCCTTCGAACGGCTTTTGACGTTTCTTGCCGATGTGTCGGCCGACTATCTGGTCGAGCAGATCGATGCGGGCGCCGACGCCGTGCAGATTTTCGACTCCTGGGCCGGTGTTCTCGGCGAAGAGGAATTCGAACGATTTGCGGTCAGGCCCGTCGCCCGAATGATCGCTTCGGTGCGGGCGCGACGTCCGCAGGCGAAGATCATCGCATTTGCCAAGGGTGCAGGGCTTCTCCTGAAGCATTATCGCCAGAAAACGGGTGCGGACGCCATCGGCCTCGATTGGACCGTCCCGCTGTCCTTCGCGGTCGATTTGCAGAAGGACGGGCCGGTGCAGGGCAATCTCGACCCAATGCGGGTCGTCTCCGGTGGTGTCGCCCTGGAACAAGGCATCGATCGTATTCTTGATGCGCTCGGCAACGGGCCGTTGATCTTCAACCTCGGACACGGGATCACGCCGCAGGCCGATCCGGCGAACGTCTCAGCGCTGGTCGCACGGGTTCGCGGAGCACGCTGATGGATGAACGCCAGACGGATAGTGGGCCGGGTAACAGGGCGCGGCTCAGAGCGATGATTGCGCTTGGCGGTTTTGCCGCACTGCTCGTCGGGCTTTTCGTCTGGCAGCCGGAGAGCCTCTATCTCTGGATCAAGGCGCTTCACGTAATCGCGGTGATGTCGTGGATGGCGGCGCTGCTCTACATGCCGCGGCTGTTCATCTACCACACCGACGCGGCTCCGGGCTCTGAACAGTCCGAAACCTTCAAGATGATGGAACAGCGTTTGCTGAAGGTCATCATGAACCCGGCAATGGTGATTTCCTGGGTGCTCGGGCTTTATCTCGCCTGGAGCGTTTATGGTTTCCAGGGCGGCTGGCTTCACGCCAAGCTCCTGTTCGTGGTGCTGCTGACGGTGGTGCACGTGCGCTTCAGTCGGGCGGTGCGGGCGTTCCAGCGGGATGAAAATCGCCTGACCGCGCGCTACTGGCGGCTGATGAACGAGGCACCGACGTTGCTGATGATCCTGATCGTCATCATGGTGGTGGTAAAGCCGTTTTGAACTTTATCGATTGCGATTTGTAATAGTTGTCGCTAATTTTCGACAGCCCCTTGCGGCGTTTCACGTGAATCGCTATTTTCTGCCATCTCCTCTTCATGGCTTGTGACAAAGACCAGAGCCTGCCCCTTCCTGCCGCAGCTCCCTTCAGAAAACACGCCGTCTCTCCATTCCCATACGAAACATGGATCCTTCATGGCTGAAATGAAGCTACAAGAACTTAAGAACAAGACGCCGACCGATCTTCTGGCCTTTGCCGAAGAGCTCGAGGTGGAAAACGCGAGCACCATGCGCAAGCAGGAGTTGATGTTCGCAATCCTCAAGATGCTCGCGGCCCAGGATATCGAAATCATCGGTGAAGGCGTCGTCGAGGTTCTGCAGGACGGATTCGGCTTTCTGCGCTCTGCCAATGCCAACTACCTGCCCGGCCCGGACGATATCTACATCTCGCCCTCCCAGATCCGCCGCTTCTCGCTGAAGACCGGCGACACGGTCGAGGGGCCGATCCGTGGGCCGAAGGAAGGAGAACGCTACTTCGCGCTTCTCAAGGTCAACACCATCAATTTCGACGATCCGGAAAAGATCCGTCACAAGGTTCACTTCGACAACCTGACGCCGCTCTATCCGAACGAGCGCTTCAAGATGGAACTCGAGGTCCCGACGTCAAAGGACCTTTCTGCCCGCGTGATCGACCTGGTCGCTCCGCTCGGTAAGGGCCAGCGTGGTCTGATCGTTGCTCCGCCGCGCACCGGTAAGACGGTTCTGCTGCAGAACATCGCCCACTCGATTACCGCAAACCACCCGGAATGCTACTTGATCGTTCTGTTGATCGACGAACGGCCGGAAGAAGTTACCGACATGCAGCGCTCGGTGAAGGGCGAAGTGGTTTCCTCCACCTTCGACGAGCCGGCGACGCGCCACGTCCAGGTCGCCGAAATGGTGATCGAAAAGGCGAAGCGCCTGGTCGAACACGGCCGCGACGTCGTCATCCTGCTTGACTCCATCACCCGCCTCGGTCGCGCCTATAACACCGTTGTTCCGTCATCCGGCAAGGTTCTGACCGGTGGTGTCGACGCCAACGCCCTGCAGAGGCCGAAGCGCTTCTTCGGTGCCGCCCGTAACATCGAAGAAGGCGGTTCCTTGACCATCATCGCCACGGCGCTGATCGATACCGGCAGCCGCATGGACGAAGTCATCTTCGAAGAGTTCAAGGGTACCGGCAACTCCGAAATCGTGCTCGACCGCAAGGTCGCCGACAAGCGCATCTTCCCGGCGATGGACATTCTGAAATCCGGTACGCGTAAGGAAGACCTGCTCGTTCCGCGCCAGGATCTCCAGAAGATCTTCGTCCTTCGCCGGATTCTGGCGCCGATGGGCACCACCGATGCGATTGAGTTCCTGATCGACAAGCTGAAGCAGACGAAGAACAACGGCGACTTCTTCGACTCGATGAACACCTGATACGACCGAATGCCGATGTCGTGATTGAGACCGGGCAAGTTTTCTTGCCCGGTCTCTTTGTTTCTCGACGCGCGACTATTTTGGCTTTTTCAAGCCGAATTATTTAGCCGGATTCATATGCGATAGACCCGGTCGGATCGCCATTCGATTCGCTATCGCAATGATTTTTGGGCATTTGAAGTCCAAGCCGGACGAGCCAGTGCGGTGATTCACGTGAAACACGAGCGGCGACCTACGGCCCAGGCTTGATCTTTTCCCGACTATTCGTCATAAGCTCCCAACCGTTCGACACCTCTGGACTGCCGGGGACGCTGACCACCGCGTTTCATCCCGTAGTCTGAATGGGGGCGACAAACCCGCTTGAACCTTGTTCCGGGCGCGTAGAGCGGTCAACCTCATTGGATCTCAGGTGAAACGATGCCATCGGCGGATACTATATATGCGCTATCCAGCGGGGCGTTGCCGGCGGGCGTGGCGGTAATTCGCATCAGCGGATCAGAAACTACCGCTGTTCTCGCCGGATTGTGCGGCGCTGTTCCCGAACAACGCATCGCGTCGTTGAAACCGATTCGCTCCCGCAACGGTTTCACGATTGACAGCGGCCTGGTCATTTACTTCCGCGGCCCCGCCTCGTTTACCGGCGAAGACTGCGCTGAACTGCAGGTCCATGGTGGCCGTGCCGTCGTTCAAACACTGTTGGGCGAGCTATCGGGCTTCGACGGCTTGCGCCATGCCGAGGCCGGGGAGTTCTCACGGCGGGCGTTTCAGAACGGCAAGATGGATCTCGTCGAGATAGAAGGGCTGTCGGACCTGATCGTCGCCGAGACGGAGATGCAGCGTCGTCTGGCGCTGGAGCATTCGGCCGGCGGCCAGTCAAAGGTCTACGACGATTGGGCCAAACGTCTGACGCACGCCCGTGCGATGATCGAGGCGGAGCTCGATTTCGCCGATGAGGACGACGTTCCAGGCTCGGTCAGCGATCGGATCTGGAAAGACATGGAACTGCTGCGCCAGGAGATCGACGCGCATATCGCGCAGGCGCCGATTGGTGAAATCATTCGGGATGGTCTCAAGATCGTCATCGCCGGCGAGCCCAACGCCGGCAAGTCCAGCCTGCTCAATGCTCTGGCAAAGCGTGATATCGCGATCGTGACGGAGATCGCTGGCACCACCCGCGATGTCCTATCCGTTGACCTTTCATTAGCCGGATTCTCCGTCAAGTTGTTCGATACTGCCGGCCTGCGGCAGACCGACGAAACGGTGGAACGCGAAGGCATACGCCGCGCGCGCGACGTGATCGCCAGCGCCGACCTGGTGCTGCTTCTCTCCGAAAGCAGGGCGGGCTTTAACACCCTGGATGACCTTGGTCTGATGGACGTGCCGGTCTTGAGGGTTGCAACCAAGACGGACCGTGCCGATTGCGATGCCAATGCTGGCGCTGACGTCTCTATTTCGACAAAGACCGGCGCCGGCATGGATCAGCTCTTGAACGCGATATCGGGCTATCTCCCTGATTTATCTGGCGTTACTGCGCTTTCTATTCCCTCGAGGCGCAGACATGTGGATTGTTTGCGCCAAGCGACTGCCGCGCTCTCGGAAAGTCTGAGTCGAAATCAGAACGGGCTGGATATACAAGCTGAGCTGCTTCGCCTCGCGGGCGATGCCATCGGGCGGATCACCGGACGCGTGGATGTTGAAAACCTGCTGGATGTGATATTTTCCGAATTCTGTATCGGTAAATGATGTTCGACTAAAACAATACAACGCTAGCGAGTCATGCGAAGTGTTTCACGTGAAACGATTCGAAGCCGGAATGCGTTGTGATCGGAGATAGAGAAATGGTCCATTTTGACGTTATCGTCATTGGTGGAGGTCATGCCGGCTGCGAAGCTGCCGCCGCCTCGGCGCGCCTCGGTGCGCGAACCGCTCTGATCACCCACAAGGCGTCGACGATTGGCGTGATGTCCTGCAACCCGGCCATTGGTGGTCTTGGCAAAGGCCATCTCGTCCGCGAAATCGATGCGCTTGACGGCCTGATGGGACGCATCGCCGATGCCGCCGGCATCCAATTTCGCCTGCTCAATCGGCGCAAGGGGCCGGCTGTCCGCGGTCCGCGCACACAGGCTGACCGTAAGCTCTATCGTGAAGCCATGCAGCGCGAGATTGCGACTGTTGAAAACCTCACCGTCATTGAAGGCGATGCTTTCGATCTGATCGAGCAGGACGGCAAGATCGCCGGCGTGGTCATGAAGGACGGTAGGTCCTTTGGCGCAACCGGGGTGGTGCTCACAACCGGAACCTTCCTGAAAGGACTGATCCATATCGGCGACCAGAAGATACCGGCTGGCCGTGTCGGCGAAGAACCATCGCTCGGTCTCTCCGCCACGCTGGCGCGCTACGGTCTTCGCTTGGGCCGGCTGAAGACCGGGACGCCGGCGCGGCTGGACGGCAAGACGATCGAATGGGATCGCGTCGGCCGCCAGGGACCGGACGAAGAGCCCGTGCCCTTCTCCTTCATGACCGACCGGATCGTCAACCGGCAGATCGACTGCGGTGTGACGCGAACAACCGAAGCCACCCACAAGATCATTACCGATAACATCGGCAAGTCGGCAATGTATTCCGGCCAGATCGAGGGTGTTGGCCCACGCTATTGCCCTTCGATCGAAGACAAGATCGTTCGCTTCGGTGAGCGGGATGGCCACCAGATCTTCCTCGAGCCGGAAGGCTTGGATGACGACACCGTCTATCCCAACGGCATCTCGACGTCCTTGCCAGCGGAGGTCCAGGACGCTTTCATCCGGACCATTCCCGGTCTGGAGGACGTGCTGATCCTGCAGCCGGGCTACGCGATCGAGTATGACCATGTCGATCCGCGGGAGCTTGATGCAACGCTGGCGGTGCGTAAGATGCCCGGGCTGTTCCTTGCCGGCCAGATCAATGGCACGACCGGTTACGAGGAGGCCGCGGCGCAGGGCCTGGTCGCCGGGTTGAATGCGGCGAAGGCTGCGACCGGGCGCGAGGCTGTTATTTTCAGCCGTACTGAATCCTATATTGGTGTGATGGTCGACGATTTGACCTCGCGGGGCATCACCGAGCCCTATCGCATGTTTACGTCGCGCGCCGAATATCGATTGTCTCTTCGTGCCGACAATGCCGACATCCGGCTGACGCCGAAGGCAATCGAAATTGGCTGTGTCACCGAGGCGCGGCAGACGCGTTTCGCCGAATGGAAGGGGCAGTTTGACAACGGTCGTGCACTGCTGAAGCAACTGTCCGTGACGCCGGCAGAGGGCAACCGGCATGGCCTCAAGCTGAACCAGGATGGCCAGCGGCGAACCGCGTTTGAAATCCTATCCTATCCTGAACAGACGATCGGGGCATTGGTGTCGTTGTGGCCGGAGCTGAGCGATATTCCGCCTGCAGTGGTCGAGGCGCTCGAAATCGATGCCGTCTATGCCGTTTACATGGACCGTCAGGCGTCGGACATTGCCGGCATACGCCGCGAAGAGACGATGGCCATTCCGGCCGATTTTGACTTTTCGGCACTGGCTGGCCTATCGAACGAGTTGAAGCAGAAGTTGACGCTGCAGGCGCCGAGAAACCTGGCGCAGGCATTGAAGGTAGATGGGATGACGCCGGCTGCGGCCGCGTTGATCCTGGCTTGGTTGAAACGAATGAACCGCTCCGTCGAGCGGGAAGAAAAGGTGCGTGCGCAATGAAAACGAGTCCTTTCGCTGGCTTGAACGGACTGCGTGTTTCACGTGAAACGAATGAACGGCTTGAGCACTTTGCTGCACTGTTTCAGAAATGGGCGAAGTCTATCAATCTTATCGCCCCCTCGACGCTCGAAGATCTGTGGCGTCGCCATATCGTCGATAGCCTGCAACTGGCGCAACTGGCTCCGGGTCCAAAGACCTGGGTTGACCTCGGCAGCGGCGGTGGGTTTCCCGGCGTGATTACCGCCATCTACCTCCAGGAACTCTCCGACGGTTGGGTGCATCTGATCGAGAGCAACAACAAGAAGGCCGCCTTTCTGCGTGTAGCGCTGACGGAAACCGGCGCGCGCGGATCGGTTCATCCGATTCGAATCGAGGATGCGAGCTCCGTGGCGCCGAAATGCGACGCCATTTCCGCTCGCGCGCTGGCTGATCTGAGCCTGTTGCTCGACTATTCGTCACCGTGGATGATGGCAGAAGGTGGCAAAACCGTCGCCTACTTCCATAAAGGGCGGGATTACCAGCGCGAGATCGACAAAGCGGTTGGCCGCTATGAGTTTGATCTGGTAAAACATCCGAGCATTGTCGAGCCAGATTCTGTTGTGCTCGAGATCGCAAATCTTTCGCGAAGAACTCAGTGATTGGCGAGCGGAAACATGTTTGGCGCAAAAAACCGGATCATCACGATAGCAAACCAGAAGGGCGGCGTCGGTAAAACGACGACTGCGATCAATCTGGCAACGGCACTGGCCGCCATCGGCGAGAAGGTTTTGATCGTCGACCTGGATCCGCAAGGCAATGCCAGTACGGGACTCGGCATTCAGCGCCGCGATCGCCACCTCTCTTCCTACGAGCTGATGGTTGGATCGCATACGATCGGTGAGATCGTTCAGCAGACGGCGGTGCCGAATCTCGCCATCGTCCCGTCGACGATGGATCTGCTCGGCGTAGAAATGGAAATATCGCGGGAAGCCGACCGCGCCTTTCGGTTGCGCAAGGCATTGGCCAGCCCGGAGGCGTTGGAGTATTCCTACGTTCTCGTTGACTGCCCGCCATCCTTTAACCTATTGACGATGAACGCGATGGCCGCCGCGCATTCGGTGCTGGTGCCGCTGCAGTGTGAATTCTTCGCGCTGGAAGGTTTGAGCCAGTTGCTGGAGACGGTCGATCAGGTTCGCAGGACCGTCAACCCGAGCCTGGATATTCAGGGCATCGTGTTGACGATGTTCGATTCCCGCAACAATCTTGCTCAGCAGGTGGTAAGCGATGTGCGCACCCATCTTGGGGACAAGGTCTACCACACGCTCATTCCGAGAAACGTCCGTGTGTCCGAAGCGCCTTCCTATGGTAAGCCGGCGATCCTTTACGATCTGAAATGCGCAGGCAGCCAGGCCTATCTCCAGCTCGCATCGGAAGTGATCCAGCGTGAACGGCAGCGCAAGGCTGCGTAATTGTTTCGGTTCCGGAATTTAAATCGGGTGATACTATGAACGACGACAGCTCGAAGAGAAGGCTTGGCCGCGGTCTGGCCGCTTTGATCGGCGAGATGGACCAGCCGATACAGGCAGGTGCTGCCCCTGCCCCTGTTAATCCCGATCGACGTGTACCGATAGAGTTCGTATCGCGAAACCCGAGAAACCCGCGTCGGCAGTTCGACGAAAGTGAACTGCAGGACCTCGCCAGCTCCATTCGGCAGCATGGCATCGTCCAGCCGGTTGTTGCCCGTACGATCGGCACCGACCGGTACGAGATCATCGCGGGGGAACGCCGCTGGCGCGCCGCGCAGCTGGCGGGTTTTACCGAGATTCCCGTTATTATCCGCGACGTCGACGATCGCACAGCACTCGAAATCGCGATCGTCGAGAACGTGCAGCGGTCCGACCTCAACCCGCTCGACGAAGCGCTTGGTTACGAGCAGCTGATTGCCGAGCACGGCTATACGCAGAATGACCTCGGGGAGATCATCGGCAAGAGCCGCAGTCATGTCGCCAACAGTCTGCGGCTCTTGAAGCTGCCCGAGCCCGTGCGGGACATGTTGTCGGACGGAAGCCTGTCGGCCGGGCATGCGCGCGCACTGATCCCGACGTCAGACCCGGCGACGCTGGCGCGTAGTATCGTCGCGAAGGGGCTTTCGGTTCGCGACGCGGAACGGCTGGCGCAGCACGATATTCGGGCGCAGAACGACCCCAACTACGCAAAGACCGCACGTCGTGACGAAAAGGACGCCGATACGCTGGCATTGGAGCGGACATTGTCCGACAGCCTCGGGCTCGAAGTGACCGTCAGCCATAAAGCCTCAGGCGGGCACCTGCGGATCTCCTACAAGACGCTTGATCAGCTCGAAGAGATTTGCCGACTGCTCGAGCGCCGTTGAGAGCGAAGCTCCCTGGTTTTCCCGACTAACGTTATATGTTGATCTGCGCCCGCGAGAGCGGGTGTTTTGAGCGTTTCCGGCTTAGACGGAAACGCAGAAACGCTCTATCTCTTTGTTTCTACGCATTTCCTGACGGAAAACCGCTTCGCACTTTTTCTGAAAATGCTCTAGCGCCTGCCTGATTGTACGGCAATCGCCATCAGGTTCTGCAGCACCATGCTTTCCTCGAGGCTCTGGCGCGTACGGCTCTGGTAGATCGTATTCTGCAGCCGTGTCAGTTCGCGGCGGATCGCCGGCGAAGACCAATGTCTGAGCGCGGCTTCGATGATGGGCTTGCGGCGAAAATGCAGGTGCCGGCCCATGGTGGCGATAACCTGGCCGGCCTGCTGACGGCTGGCGTCCATTTCGGCACGCATCAAATCAAGCTGCTGAAACTGCCTGAGGCATCCCTGCAAAACGAGGAAGGCGGGCGTTTTTGACGTGGTTATCTTCTGCATTGCGTGCATCAGACCGTCAAGATCACCTTTCAGGACTGCATCCACCGCATCATCGACGGAGATGGCGCTGGCATCACCGACAATGTCGGTCACATCCGATTCGTCGACTGTGGCCTTGCCGCGGCAATAGAGCGCCAGCTTGCGCACTTCGTTGCGCGATGCTAGGCGATCACCGCCAAGCGCCTCGATCAGCCGCTCGCGTGCAGCCGGAGTAATGCCGAGCTTTTCCTCGCCGAGTTCCTTGTCGATCAGGGCCTGCAGGCTGCGGGCATCGTCGCTATAGCAGGCGATGGTCGCGATCGAACGCGCCGTCTCGGCGACCTTGCGCAGCGCCGACCCCTTCTTGAGATCGCCCGCTTCGACAACAACGTAGCTACCCATGGGAGGTTCGCCAGCCAGAATCTGCAGGGCATCGACGAGCGCCTTCTCGTTGGCGGCGCCTCGCACCCAGACGAGTTTTTCGCCGCCGAAGAGGCCGATCGAGTTGACCTCGTCGAGCAAGCGGCCGGGGCTCTGTTGCAGATCCCCGGCGTCGAGCTTTGTAATGGAAAAAGGATCGTCGAGAGGAACGCCGCTGCGCGACGCGATCGCCCCCGCCCGCTCCGAGACCAGACCGCGGTCTGGTCCGTAAAGGACAAACAGGCGATAGACTCCCGCTGACTTCTGAAGGAAAGAGTCGAATTCGTGCGACTTGACTTCGCTCATTCCACCACCGGCCTAGCGGCTGAGGGCCGCGGCGATGTCAGCCCGGATCAGCTCTGCTAGTTCCTTCGCAGCGCGGTTCTCACCATCGCGGACGGCGCGGACCTTGGCAAACTCCTGAACCGGGAAGTCGACAAGCGCAACAGCGGTCCGGTTGCCGGACTTGATGGTTTCGCCCGTGCCGGTCTTGGACAGATTGTAGTCCGCCTTGACGACGATACGCCCAGCCCCTGCCCGGTCCCTTGCCTGATCATAAAGCACGCCCATGGCCCGGGTCGTGACATTCAGCGCCAGGTGATATTGCGGGTTCGCCGGTTCGCCCTGGCCGCCGGCGGCCAGGAAGATCAGCGCGTTGCGCACTTCCTGCTCGACGCGGTCGTCCGCATCGGAGATTTCGATCGACGCAAGTGCCGTCGATGTGCCGACGCTGTCGGAGTAAAGCGGCCGGACCTGGCAGCCGGCGAGCGCGGTCAACATAAGAACACCAGCCAGCACCGGGATCGACCGGATGCGGGAGCCAGCTCGATCAGACAACGACATTGACGATCCTCTGAGGCACGACGATGATTTTCTTGGGGTTGCCGCCGTTGAGTATGGTCTTGACGGCATCGAGAGCGAGAACAGCATTTTCGATTGCAGTCTGATCTGCATCGCGCGCGATTGTCAAATCGGCGCGCTTCTTGCCGTTGATCTGCACCGGCAGCGTGACTTCATTCTCGACGACAAGCGCTGCATCGCACTTCGGCCAGCTGCTTTCGGCGATCAGACCCTTGCCGCCGATCGCCTGCCAGCATTCCTCGGCAAGGTGCGGCATCATCGGGGCGATCAGGTTGACCAGGATCGACGTTGCATCCTTCGCCGCGGCCGTCAGCGCTGCGTCGGCCTTGCCGTCGGCAACCTGGGTCAACGGCGCTGCAAGCACGTTCACGAGCTCGTAGATGCGCGCCACGGCCTTGTTGAAGGCCAGTTTGTCATAATCGGCTTCAACCGCGCGCAGCGTCCTGTGGGCCGCTTGCGAAACGGCAAGTCCTGCGCCTTCGTGTGCCGGCGCCGCTTCGATGGCGCGAAGCGTTTCTGCCGCCTCGCCGGTCAAACGCCAGACGCGCTGAACGAAGCGATGGGCGCCTTCGACGCCAGCCTCGGACCAGATGACGTCACGGTCGGGCGGCGAGTCCGACAGGACGAAGAAGCGCGCGGTATCGGCGCCGTAGGAAGCAATGATATCGTCGGGGTCGACGACGTTCTTCTTCGACTTCGACATCTTCTCGATCGAACCGATCGTGATGTCTTCGCCGGTCTCGAGCAGAACGGCGCGGCGCTGTCCGTCGACTTCGTCAATGCGGATTTCCGCCGGCGTGATCCACTCGCGCTGGGCGCCTTCGCCGCGGCTGTAGGTCTCGTGCACGACCATGCCCTGGGTGAACAGGCCCTTGAACGGTTCGTCCAGGGCAACGTGACCGGTGGCCTTCATCGCGCGGGTAAAGAAGCGTGAGTAGAGCAGGTGCAGGATCGCGTGCTCGATGCCGCCGATATACTGATCGACGGGCAGCCAGTGGTTGGCCGCCTTCGGATCGGTCGGATTGTCCTCCCACGGCGCGGTGAAGCGCGTGAAGTACCAGGACGAATCGACGAAGGTGTCCATCGTGTCGGTCTCGCGACGCGCGTCCTTGCCGCAATGCGGGCAGGCCACATGCCGCCAGGTTGGGTGACGGTCGAGCGGGTTGCCTGGTTTGTCGAAGGTGACATCCGGAGGCAGGATGACAGGCAGGTCGGCCTTTGGAACCGGCACGACGCCACAGTCATCGCAATGGATGACCGGGATCGGGCAGCCCCAATAACGCTGACGGGAAATACCCCAGTCGCGCAGGCGGAAATTGACCTTGCGCTCGGCACGTGGTGATCCGGCCAGCATGTCCTTTTCCAGCTTCGACGCCACGGTTTCGAAGGCGTCTTCCGTCGACAGGCCGTCGAGGAAGCGCGAATTGATCATCACGCCGTCGCCGATATAGGCCTCGTCGCCGATCGTGAAGCTCGCCGCATCGGCATCCCGCGGCATGACCACCGGAACGACCGGAAGGCCATACTTGCGAGCGAAGTCGAGGTCGCGCTGGTCGCCGGACGGGCAGCCGAAGATCGCGCCCGTGCCGTAGTCCATAAGCACGAAGTTGGCGACATAAACCGGCAGTTCCCAGCTTTCGTCGAGCGGATGCCTGGCGCGGATGCCGGTGTCCATGCCCTTCTTTTCAGCGGTCTCGAGTGCTGCGAGCGAGGTTCCGGCGCGCCGGCACTCCTCGCAGAAGGCTTCGATTGCTGGATCCCTTGCAGCCGCCTGCCGGGCAAGCGGGTGATCGGCGGAGATCGCCAGGAAGGACGCGCCGAACAGCGTGTCAGGGCGGGTGGTGTAAACGGTCAGTTCCGTTGTGTCGGCGGCAGCGGTGCCTTCGACGATCTGCCAGCGAATGGACAGACCTTCGGAGCGGCCGATCCAGTTCTTCTGCATCAGGCGCACTTTTTCCGGCCACTGGTCCAGCGTGTCCAGAGCGTCCAGCAGCTCCTGGCTGAAGTCGGTGATGCGGAAGAACCACTGCGTCAGCTCGCGCTGCTCGACGAGCGCGCCGGAACGCCAGCCGCGGCCGTCAATGACCTGCTCGTTGGCGAGAACGGTATTGTCGACCGGGTCCCAGTTGACCTTGGACTGCTTGCGGTAGACCAGGCCCTTTTCGAGAAAATCGACGAACAGGTGCTGCTGGCGCTGGTAATAGGCGGGGTCGCAGGTCGCGAACTCGCGGTTCCAGTCGAGCGAGAGCCCCATAACCTTCAGCTGCGCCTTCATCGAGGCAATGTTCTGGTAGGTCCAGCTTGCCGGATGCACGCCGCGCTCCATGGCGGCGTTTTCCGCCGGCATGCCGAACGCATCCCAACCCATGGGGTGAAGCACGTTGAAACCGCGGGCACGCTTGTAGCGGGCCACCACGTCGCCCATCGTGTAATTGCGCACGTGGCCCATGTGGATGCGCCCGGACGGATAAGGGAACATCTCGAGCACGTAATATTTTTCGCGCGGATCATCGTTCTCGGTCTGGAAGACCTCGCCGTTTTCCCATTCCTGCTGCCAACGCGGCTCGGCATCACGCGGATTATATCGTTCGGTAGACATGTCTTTTAGGTGTTCCGGAAGTTCTGTGGGGCAAGGGAGCGCCCTCATGATAGTTGGGGTGACCTTCATCATGAAACCGCTTGATGGTCAAGTTTTCGAAGGGTTTGGCGCGACACTTTGGCGGATTTGGGCCGGCTCGAGCAGCGATGGCCTTGGCAAGGCGCGCAAGTTTGCCTATCCGCTAGGTCATCGTCAGGAAGGTCGTTACGTCGGAGAACAGGTCCATGGAAGTTCAAGAACGGTTGCACGATGTCGTGAGCCGGATTCACACGGCGGAGAAGGCGGCAAAGCGCCCGAAAAATGCTGTCAGCCTCGTCGCCGTTTCCAAGACATTCGACACTGACGCGATTCGTCCGGTGATCGAGGCCGGCCAACGCGTGTTCGGCGAGAACCGCGTGCAGGAAGCACAGGGCAAATGGCCGCTGCTGAAGGGCGAGACACCCGATCTGGCGCTGCATCTGATCGGGCCGTTGCAATCCAACAAGGCGGCCGAAGCCGTTGCGCTCTTCGACGTCATCGAAACTGTTGATCGCGAGAAGATCGCGCGGGCGATCTCGGCGGAAATGAAGCGCCAGGACAGGAAGCTTCGTCTCTACGTCCAGGTCAACACCGGGCTGGAACCGCAGAAGGCCGGCATTGCGCCCAAAGAAACCGTGGCGTTCGTGACCTTCTGCCGGGAGGAGCTGGATATGGCGATCGAGGGGCTGATGTGCATTCCGCCGGTCGACGAGAATCCCGGCCCGCATTTTGCGCTGCTGGCGAAACTTGCCGGCGAATGTGAACTCGACAGGCTGTCGATGGGCATGTCCGGGGATTTCGAAACGGCGGTCCAGTTCGGCGCCACCAGCGTGCGCGTCGGGTCGGCGATCTTCGGCTCGCGCTGAGGGCGAAAACGTCGCATTACGCTTTCGTCGGGGTTCACCTTCGTTCTCATTAGCCTATCCTTGTGCAAGAGGAGGCCGGGCATTGCCCGGCATGCATTGGGAGGAGAACGGATATGGCGAGCCGCTATTCCGAAGTGTATGGCGCGTGGAAGACGGATCCGGAGGGGTTCTGGTCTGAGGCCGCAGAGGCGATCGACTGGTTCGAAAGACCGGAGCGCGCCTTCGAGGCTGAAGGTGGCATCTACGGCCACTGGTTTCCCGATGGGGTGACCAACAGCTGCTACAATTGCCTGGACCGGCATGTCGAGGCGGGACGCGGCGAGCAGATCGCCTTCATCTACGACAGCCCGGTCACGTCGAGAATCGAGCGCATCTCCTATGGCGCGCTGCTCGACGACGTCAAAGCGCTGGCGGCCGTCTATCGCAAGCTCGGCGTCGACAAAGGCGATCGCATCATCATCTATATGCCGATGATCCCGCAGGCCGCGGTGGCGATGCTTGCCGCCGCACGCATCGGCGCCGTGCACTCGGTGGTGTTTGGCGGCTTTGCCGCCAATGAGCTTGCCGTTCGCATCGACGATTGCCAGGCCAAACTCATCGTTTCCGCCAGCTGCGGCATCGAGCCCGGCCGCACCGTCGCCTACAAGCCGCTGCTCGATGCGGCGCTGACGATCGCCGAACACAAGCCGGCACATTGCCTCGTCTACCAGCGCGAAATGCTCAGGGCCGATATGACGCCGGTGCGCGATATCGACTATGCTTCAGCGCTTGCGGCGGCAAAGGATGCCGGCGACGAGGCCGGCTGCACGCCGGTGGCGTCCACGGATCCGCTTTACGTTCTCTATACCTCCGGCACCACCGGCCAGCCGAAGGGCGTCGTGCGCGACAATGGCGGCCATATGGTTGCGCTGAAATGGTCGATGCAGAATTTCTTCGGCGTTCAGCCGGGCGAAGTCTTCTGGGCCGCGTCCGACATCGGCTGGGTCGTCGGGCATTCGTTCATCGTCTATGGCCCGCTTCTGAACGGCAACACCTCGGTCCTGTTCGAAGGCAAGCCGGTCGGCACGCCGGATCCCGGCACCTACTGGCGTATCATTGCGCAACATGGCGTTGCCGTCATGTTCACCGCCCCGACAGCGCTGCGCGCCATCCGCAAGGAGGATCCCGATGCGTCGCTGGTCGCGAACTATAATCTCCAGCAGTTCCGCGCGTTGTTTCTGGCTGGCGAACGGGCCGATCCCGACACGATCCGTTGGGCCGAAAGGGCCCTGGGCGTGCCGATCATCGACCATTGGTGGCAGACGGAAACGGGCTGGCCGGTTGCCGGAAACCCGCTTGGGCTCGGACTTCTACCCGTCAAGTATGGATCGCCGGCGGTACCGCTGCCCGGCTACGATGTTCAGATTCTCGATGATGCCGGTCATCCGGTCGAAGCGGGCACATTGGGCAATGTCGTGGTCAAACTGCCCTTGCCTCCAGGATGTCTGCCGACGCTCTGGAATGCCGACCGTCGTTTTCGTGCGGCCTATCTCGAGGAGTTCCCCGGCTACTACAAAACGGCCGATGCCGGCTACCTCGACGATGATGGGTATGTCTTCATCATGGCGCGCACGGACGACATCATCAATGTCGCCGGCCACCGACTGTCGACGGGCGCCATGGAGGAAGTGTGCGCCAGCCACCCCGATGTCGCGGAATGCGCCGTCATCGGCATTGCCGACGATCTGAAGGGACAGATCCCTGCCGGTTTTCTGGTCATCAACTCCAATGTTTCACGGGAAACATCCGAGATCGAGCAAGAGGTCATCAGCCTGGTGCGCGATCGCATCGGGCCGGTCGCCGCCTTCCGCACGGCAATGTGCGTCAAGCGCCTGCCGAAGACCCGATCCGGCAAGATCCTGCGCGCAACGATCCAGAAGATTGCCGATCGCCAGCCATGGAAAATGCCGGCGACGATCGATGACCCGGCGATCCTCGACGAGATTGCCGCGGTGCTGCGCGCCAAGGGCATCGGCGTCTGACGACGCATTCTACTGCATAATTCCTTAAATCGGAATCGATTTAAGGAGAAAATTATACAGCAGATTTAAGGCGTTACAGCGTCCTTTGCGCGTCATATTTGACGCGCGGCGCTGTAGCATGCCTCAGATTCGTACGACGGAACTGAACCATGTGCTGAAGGCCGCCACCGGTTTGCTGCGCAGGTTCTTGGTGATGAGAAAATAGCTTTCGTCTTCAAGCGTGGCGATCTGCGAGAGGATGACGAGATCGCCATGCTCGATCTCGCGGCGAAAGACTTCGACCGGGCAGAGCGCCACGCCATGGCCGGCGATCACGGCCGTCGCCAGCAGGTTGAAGTCCTGGAAAACCGGACCGCGCTGCGGCGGTCGAGCCATGGGCAGGCCGGCTGTCGCGAACCACTCTTGCCACCGCGCGATCGTCTCGTCGTGAAGCAGGTCCGCGGTGGTGATTGCCTCTGGTGTGTCGAGCGCGCCTTTGCGCTCGATGTAACGAGGGCTGGCGACCGGGCGGTTCGCACGGGAAAACAGCCGGTCGCATTGCGTCCCGACGGATAGGTCGGCGCCGAGGGTGATGAGCACGTCGCAACCCGTCTCCCGCAGCTGCTGCTCGGCCATCGCGTAGATTACCTTCACATCGATGTCCGGGTGCCGTTCGAGGAAATCGCTGAGCGCCGGTATCAGCCAGCGCGTGGCGATCGACGGGATGCAGGCGACGGTGATCGACGATTTGGGATTGGCGCGCAGCATTTCCGTTTCAATCGCGATGCGGTCGAAACAAGACGTCAAGACATCCGCCAGCCGCTCGGCATCCTCTAGAAGCCGCACACCGCGCTTTTCCCGCAGGAACAGCGGTCGACCGAACCATTCCTCCAGCAGCCGGATCTGGTGGCTGACTGCGGCGTGCGTGACATGCAGCTCGTCCGCGGCACGTGAAAAGCTGGCCAGCCGGGCGGCGGCCTCGAAGGCGCGAAGCATGCCGAGTGGCGGGAGCATCTGCAAATTCTCCTCAACTATCCCTTGAGAAATCGTCGTTTTTCTATCGGGAAGTCCCGTGGGATAAGGGTTTCAACATCACGAGAACGCATTCCGGTCTTCGTCATGTAAGAATTTCTCATAGGAGGATATAGCACATGTTCGTGCGCAGCCTGCAGGATATCGAGGCCACCGATCATTTCGTCGAATGGGGGAGCGGCACCAGTCACCGCCTGCTGACGGAAAAGGATGGAATGGGCTTCACCGTATGCCACACCGTCGTTCGCGCCAACACCGTTTCGCTGCTGGAATACCGCAATCATCTGGAGGCCTGCTACTGCATCGCCGGTAAGGGCGAGGTGGAGGACATGCAGGGCAATGTCTTTCCCATTCGCCAGGGCGACATCTATGTGCTCGACAAGAACGACAAGCATTTCCTGCGGGGAGGAGCGGACGAGGATCTGATCCTCGTCAGTGTCTTCAATCCACCGCTCAAGGGTACCGAGCGCCACAATCTCAGGGACCAATCCGGTTCGGCCTACTGAATCTGGCAAACAAAAAAGCCCGGATCGAGCGATCCGGGCTTTTTCGTCATGGCTTGGCGAAGCGATCAATAGTGATCGTCTTCGTCCTCGTCCTTGCGATCCGACTTCAGCGACTTGAGCTTGGCGAAGACGGCATCGGCATCGATTTCCTTCTCTTCTTCGCGCTCGTAGCTGAAGCTGAGCTTTTCGGTTTCCTGCGCTGCTTCGAGCGTCGCGCCGAGCTCGGCGGCGGTCGGCAGCGGGCGGCCCTTGGCGGCGCGTTCGACTTCGAGGTCGAGATCGATCTGCGAGCACAGGCCGAGCGTTACCGGATCCATCGGCGTCAGGTTTGTCGAGTTCCAGTGGGTGCGCTCACGGATCTGCTCGATCGTCGACTTGGTGGTGCCGACGAGGCGGGAAATCTGGGCGTCCTTCAGCTCGGGATGGTTGCGAACCAGCCAGAGAATGGCGTTCGGGCGATCCTGGCGCTTGGAGACCGGCGTGTAGCGCGGGCCCTTGCGCTTCGAGTCGGGAACACGGACTTTCGGCTCCGAAAGCTTCAGCTTGTGGTTCGGATTTGCCTCGGCGCGGGCGATCTCGTCCCGCGACAGCTGTCCGGTTGCGATTGGATCTAGGCCCTTGATACCCTGCGCCGATTCACCGTCTGCGATAGCCTTCACTTCGAGCGGATGCAGCTTGCAGAATGTGGCAATCTGTTCGAACGACAATGCCGTATTGTCGACGAGCCAGACGGCTGTTGCCTTGGGCATAAGCAGTTGCTGAGCCATGGATATAGTCCTTTTGTCCGCCGCGCCGGTGTCGCGGGCCGTGGAGTCTACCACTGATTTCCGGGAATTGAGCGCCTCTATAGCGTCGTTGTCTCAAAATTGCAATTCTCCAGTTCCAAATGTCCTTTTGTCTAATTGCGGCGCGGCTTTGACCTGCTATGACTCGTCGCCGAGGCGGGGTAACCCGGGACGGGAACCCCAGACAGGAATGCGCAGGGAGGAACGAATGTCCGCCAAGATCTATCCGGTGTTGAAGTCTGCCAAGAGCCGGACGCTGCTCGACAACGCGACCTATCTGAAGTGGTATGAGGAAAGTGTCTCGGACCCAGCCAAGTTCTGGGGCAAACATGGCAAACGGATTGACTGGTTCAAGCCCTATACCAAGGTCAAGAACACCTCTTTCAAGGGCAAAGTCTCGATCAAGTGGTACGAGGACGGCCTTACCAACGTCTCCTATAACTGCATCGACCGCCATCTGAAGACGCACGGCGAAAAGACGGCGATCATCTGGGAAGGCGACAACCCCTATATCGACAAGAAGATCACCTACAACCAGCTCTATGAGCAGGTTTGTCGCCTGGCCAACGTCTTAAAGAAGCACGGCGTCAAGAAGGGCGACCGCGTCACCATCTACATGCCGATGATCCCGGAAGCATCCTATGCGATGCTCGCCTGCGCCCGCATCGGCGCCATTCATTCGGTCGTCTTCGGCGGCTTCTCGCCGGATGCGCTGGCCGGCCGCATCGTCGACTGCGAATCCACTTTCGTCATCACCTGCGACGAAGGCGTGCGCGGCGGCAAGCCGGTGCCGCTGAAAGAAAACACCGACACGGCCATCGACATCGCCGCCAAGCAGCACGTGATCGTCAACAAGGTGCTGGTGGTGCGCCGCACCGGCGGCAAGACCGGCTGGGCTCCGGGCCGCGACCTCTGGTACCACCAGGAAATTGCGACCGTGAAGCCGCATTGCGAGCCAGCGAAGATGAAGGCGGAAGACCCGTTGTTCATCCTCTACACCTCGGGCTCGACCGGCAAGCCAAAGGGCGTGCTGCACACCACCGGCGGCTACCTCGTCTATGCTTCGATGACGCACGAGTACGTCTTCGACTATCGCGACGGCGATATCTACTGGTGCACGGCGGACGTGGGCTGGGTCACCGGTCACTCCTATATCGTCTACGGCCCGCTCGCGAACGCGGCGACGACGGTCATGTTCGAAGGCGTGCCGAATTTCCCGGATGCCGGGCGCTTCTGGGAAGTCATCGACAAGCACAAGGTCAACGTCTTCTACACCGCGCCGACGGCGATCCGCTCGCTGATGGGCGCCGGTGACGATTTCGTCAAACGCGCCTCGCGCTCGTCGCTGCGCCTGCTCGGTTCGGTCGGCGAGCCGATCAATCCCGAAGCCTGGGAATGGTACTACAACGTCGTTGGCGATCAGAAGTCGCCGATCGTCGACACCTGGTGGCAGACGGAAACCGGCGGCATTCTGATCACGCCGCTGCCGGGTGCGACCGATCTCAAGCCCGGTTCAGCAACGCGGCCCTTCTTCGGCGTCCAAGCGCAGCTGGTCGACAACGAAGGCAATGTGCTCGAAGGCGCGGCCGACGGCAACCTCTGCATCACCGACAGCTGGCCCGGACAGATGCGCACGATCTACGGCGACCATGCGCGCTTCGGTCAGACCTACTTCGCCACCTACAAGGGCAAGTACTTCACCGGTGACGGCTGCCGCCGCGACGAGGACGGGTACTATTGGATCACCGGCCGCGTTGACGACGTACTCAACGTCTCGGGCCACCGCCTGGGCACGGCGGAGGTCGAATCGGCGCTCGTCTCGCACCATCTTGTGTCCGAGGCTGCCGTCGTCGGCTATCCGCACCCGATCAAGGGACAGGGCATCTATTGCTACGTCTCGCTGATGGCGGGCGAAGTCGGCAACGACGATCTGCGTCAGGCGCTGGTAAAGCACGTCCGCTCGGAAATCGGGCCGATCGCCACGCCGGACAAGATCCAGTTTGCCTCCGGCCTGCCGAAGACCCGCTCGGGCAAGATCATGCGACGCATCCTGCGCAAGATCGCCGAGGATGATTTCGGCGCGCTCGGCGACACCTCGACGCTCGCCGATCCGGCGGTGGTGGAAGACCTGATCGCCAACCGGCAGAACAAGGCTTAACAAGCAACACATAGCGATAAGGGCGGCTTCGGGCCGCCCTTTTTGTATGATGCCGCGTTTTTTTATGACGCCGCGCGGATGGCCGCAGTGTGGAGGTCAACCGCACGAGCAACGGTATCGCCGACAGGCTATTGTGAGCCGGATTCCAATCGAGGTTGAGCGGAGTTGCAACGCGACCGGCAGACGCCGATGTGGCCAATCGCCGTTTTCGATCGACCTACCAGAGCTGGGCGCGTCTTCCGTGAAAGGCAGGTAAGCAGGAAGATCCAAGACTGCTGGGATCCACCGTGTATCGATCGAAAAAGGAACATATTCCTTCACATCAATTCGGACGGCCGAAGCGCTTTTTCAGAAATCGATCGCCCGGCCCTTGATTTCCCAGTCGCCGAAGCGCGCCGGGTCGGCGCCGCCGCGGCCGCCGATTTCCGTCGGCATAACCTTCTCCGCTTCCGCCTGCCGACGTTCCTCCGCTTCCTTCAGCGCGCGTGAGGCAGCGGCAGGCAGCGGCTTTTTCGGGCGGTCGGGGGCATTGTCGTTGTCGTTCTGCATCTCGCCAGTATCCGGATTCGTGCATCTGTATTGAAGAACGGGGCATTTGCACCCATCATATAAGGCGCCGTTGCCTGAACGGAAACCCTGATTCACGTGAAACGTCGACCACCCGGAGCCTGTTCATGAACCTCGTTCGCACCGCCATGCTGCTCGCAGTGATGACCGCCCTGTTCATGGCGGTCGGCTTCGCCATTGGTGGACGTGGCGGCATGATGATTGCCTTCGTCATGGCGGCCGGTATGAATTTTTTCTCCTACTGGAATTCCGACCGCATGGTGCTGCGCATGTACCGTGCGCAGGAGGTCGATGAACGCACCGCGCCGGAGTATTACGGCATCGTGCGCGATCTCGCGCAGAATGCCGGCCTGCCGATGCCACGGGTCTATGTGATCGACAGCCCGCAGCCCAATGCCTTTGCCACCGGACGCAACCCGCAGAATGCCGCCGTTGCCGCTTCGACCGGCCTGCTCAACGCGCTTTCCTATGACGAGGTCGCCGGCGTCATGGCGCATGAACTGGCGCATGTCCAGAATCGCGACACCCTGACGATGACGCTGACGGCGACGCTCGCCGGCGCCATCTCGATGCTGGGCAACTTCGCCTTCCTGTTCGGCGGCAATCGTGAGAACAACAACAATCCGCTCGGCTTCGTCGGGGTTCTGATAGCAATGATCGTCGCGCCGATGGCGGCCATGCTGGTGCAGATGGCGATCAGCCGCACACGGGAATATTCCGCCGACCGCCGTGGTGCCGAGATCTGCGGCAAACCGTTGGCTCTGGCCTCGGCGCTGCAGAAGATCGCCGGCGCCGCCCACCGGATTCACAATGACGATGCCGAGCGCAATCCGGCGACCGCGCATATGTTCATCATCAATCCGCTCTCCGGCGAGCGCATGGACAACCTGTTTTCGACCCATCCGAACACCGAAAACCGGATTGCCGCCCTGCAACAGATGGCGCAGGAGATGTCCATGGGGTCGACGCCGCCGGTCCGTGCTGATAATCCGGTGCGCAAATCGCGCTCTGTTCCCTCTACCGGTTGGGGTCGCGGTGGTTCCGAACCGCCGAAAGGTCCCTGGTCCTGATGTCTGCCGAAAACAACAACGATTCACGTCCGAAACAAAACCGCTCGCGCAAGGAGCCGGCCAGATCGAAGAAACCTGCGCAACAGCCGCGCGGCCCGGAAAAGCCTGGCTTGCGGACGCGACAGGCGGCCGCCAAGATTCTGGCGGCGGTCGTCGATCGCAAGACGTCGCTCGACGGCATGCTCGATCATGAGCATGGAAATCCGGCCTACCGCGAACTGAGCGAGGCCGACCGGGCGCTTGTGCGCGCCATTCTCAATTCGGCATTGCGTCACCTGCCGCGCATCCAGACGGCAATCGGTTCGATGCTGCAGACGCCGCTTCCGGAGGGCGCCCGAGCCCTCGATCACGTTCTCGCAGTGGCGGCCGCGCAGATCCTCTATCTCGACGTTCCTGATCATTCCGCCGTCGATCTTGCCGTCGAGCAGGCGCAGGCCGATCCGCGAAACCGTCGGTTTGCCAATCTGGTCAATGCCGTCCTTCGTCGCCTGTCGCGCGAGAAGGACGCAATCCTGGAGAGTTTACGGACCGTTCCGGCGATGCCGGACTGGTTCTTCGACAGGTTGGTCGAGCGTTATGGACGCGAGCAGGCCGATCTCATTGCCGAGGCCCAACTGACGCCGGCGGCGATCGACGTGACCGTCAAATCCGACCCCGACGCCTGGGCCGAGCGGCTCGGTGGCACGGTGCTACCGACAGGGTCTGTCCGCCTTGCCGAATTCTCCGGCTCGATCCCATCCTTAGCCGGATTCACCGATGGCGAATGGTGGGTCCAGGATGCGGCGGCGTCGATCCCTGCCCGCCTCTTTGGATCGCTTGACGGCAAGAGCGTCGTCGATCTCTGCGCCGCGCCCGGTGGCAAGACGGCGCAGCTGATCCTCGCCGGTGCCGAGGTGACAGCGCTTGACCAGTCGTCAAGCCGGCTGCGGCGGTTGAAGGGCAATCTTGAGCGGCTGGGCCTTGAGGCGCAGCTGAAGGAAACCAACATGGCCGATTTTCGGCCGGACGACCTCTTCGACGCCGCCTTGCTCGACGCCCCCTGTTCGTCGACCGGAACGACGAGGCGCCACCCGGATGTGCTCTGGACCAAGGGGCCGGAAGACATCGAAAAGCTCGCGCTGCTGCAGGAACGTCTGCTGCGTCATGCGCTGACGGTGGTCAAGCCGGGCGGCATCGTCGTCTTCTCCAATTGTTCGCTCGACCCGCGCGAAGGCGAGGAGGTGGTCGCCCGGGTGGTCGCGGCGGGCGACGACTATGAGCGCGTGCCGGTTCTGGCCAAGGATTGGCAGGGCCTTGAAGATGCGATCACCCCGCTCGGTGAAGTGCGCACGACGCCGTCGATGTTCCCGCTCGATCCGCCATTCGCCGGCGGACTCGACGGATTCTACGCCGCAGTGATTCGTCGTAAATAAGTCCGGAAAAATCGAGTTGCCGTCCGGAAAGCCTCGGCGACGGGCTGTTTTGTCGTGCCAATTGACGCTTTAAGGCCACGAGCCTATCAAAGACGATACAATTGATAAAAGTTTAATGATCTTTCCGGCACCATCCGGAGTTGATGCGGAGCGCCGGGCGTCCGTTCGGGCAGGCAAGGACGCTCTGACACTTTGAAACCGCGCATGGTGCCTGCCGAAAACCGATAGGGATTTTCGGGCAGGCATGCGCTAGCGAAACTGGCGCGAAGCCGATGCATCCGTTCGGACGTCCCGAACGGCTTGCTTCAGGAATGAGGAAACCAGCGGGCGTTGATGGTGTTTTCCGGCAGGCGAAGGCTTTCCTATCTGTATGCGCGTGAAGGCTGGCGCCGCGTGTCGCGCCGTCTTTCGGTCGGCCGTGTCTCGTCGTTGCGCTTTACCGGTTCGACGCCCAGCCGCCTGATCGTCGCGCCGACGGATCTGAGGGCCGTCGATCCCTTCGTTGCCGAGGAGATCCTCGAGGGCCGCTTCCCACTGGCCGGCCGGGTGCTCGACACCGAAGGCGAATCGCCGTTCGAGATCGATCTGCCGTCGCTGGAATTTGCCATCCGCCTGCATTCGTTCGGCTGGCTCCGGCATTTGCGTGCGATCCGCGAGGATGCAGGATTCGTTCGCCTTCGGCAGATCGTCGACGACTGGATCGCCACTCATGGTCGCGATTTCGGCGGCATCGCCTGGGATGCCGACGTCATTGCCCAGCGCATCATCGCATGGCTGTCGCATTCGCCGGTCGTCCTGCGCAATGCCGAGCACGGCTTCTATCGCCGGTTCCTGAAAAGCCTTGCCTTCCAGGTCCGTTATCTCCGCCACATCGCCGAAACGGTCGGTGATGGCGAGGCTCGTCTTCGTGTGCGGATGGCGCTTGCGATGGCCTCAGTCTCGATGCCGTCGACGCCTTCGGCCATCCGCAAGGCGTCGCGTCATCTCGATTTCGAGCTCGACCGGCAGATCCTCGCCGATGGCAGTCACTTCTCGCGCAGCCCGCGCGCCGGGCTGGAGCTGCTGCTCGACCTGCTGCCGCTGCGCCAGACCTATGTCAATCTTGGGCATGACGTGCCGTCGCGTCTCATTTCCTGCATCGACCGGATGTATCCGGCGCTGCGCTTCTTTCGCCACCAGGGCGGCGAACTGGCGCTCTTCAACGGTGCGACCTCGGTGCTGGCGCATGAGCTTGCCTCGGTGCTGCGCTACGACGAAACCGCCGGCGAACCGTTTCACTCGCTGCCGCACGCCCATTACGAGCGGCTGTCGATCGACAACACCGTCGTCATCGTCGATACCGGCCGGCCGCTTTCCGTCGATCTTTCGCGTAGCGCCCATGCCGGATGCCTCTCGTTCGAAATGTCCTCCGGCAAGACGCGGTTCGTGATCAATTCGGGTGCGCCGAAGTTTGCCGGCGAACGGTTCCGCCAGATGGCACGGATGACCGCCGCCCATTCCACCGTGACGGTCAACGACACGTCGTCCTCACGCTTCTCGCAGTCACGGTTTCTCGGGCCGATCATGACCAGCGGCGTCTCGCGCGTCGTCGTGGAGCGCAAGGACGAACCGGGCCGCCTCGAATCCGTCACGGCAAACCATGACGGTTATCTCTCGTCCTTCGGGCTCTTGCATGAGCGCGACATCGGCGTGCTCAACGGCGGCCGGATGATCCGCGGGCGCGACCGGCTTTCGCGTGCCGATGGCAGCGACCCTGAAGAAACGAACCCGGCCGTGGCTGTCGCCCGCTTCCATATCCACCCCGCCGTCACCATTCGCCAGAACAACGGCCGCGAGATCTACCTGATGGCGCCCGATGGCGAAGTCTGGCTGTTCGCCTGCCAGGATGGCGAACTGGCGGTCGAGGAGGACATCTTCTTTGCCGATCCATCAGGCATCCGGGCTTCGTCGCAGCTGACGGTCACCTTCGCGGTGGCAAAGCAGCCCGAGATCCAATGGACGTTCTCGCGAACGAACTGACTCGCGAGCCAACCGAGCGCCTTATTTTAGGATGTGCGCTTCCCGAGGTTCCTTCGGCCGGCAAGCTATGCTAACGGGCAGCCATCCCAATGGCCGGAGCATCCTCCCGGGCGTCCGGCGCCGCCAAAGGAGCATGGTTGATGGCTGTCGCCTCCAAGAAAATTCCCGCCCCGAACGAGGTTCCAGTCCGGACCGCTCTTCTCTCCGTGTCGGACAAGACCGGTGTCGTCGAGCTTGCCCGCGCCCTGCATGAAAAAGGCGTACGTCTGGTTTCGACCGGCGGCACGCACAAGGCGCTGTCGCAGGCCGGCCTTCCGGTCAGCGACGTCTCGGAACTGACGGGTTTTCCCGAGGTGATGGACGGTCGGGTAAAGACCCTTCACCCGGGCGTACACGGCGGTCTGCTGGCGATCCGCGACGATGCCGAGCACCAGGCGGCAATGTCGGCGCACGGCATCACCGCGATCGATCTGGCGGTGATCAATCTCTATCCCTTCGAGGAGGTTCGCGCGCAGGGCGGCGATTATCCGACGACGGTCGAAAACATCGATATCGGTGGCCCGGCAATGATCCGCGCATCCGCCAAGAACCACGCCTATGTCACCATCGTCACCGATCCGGCCGACTATCCGGTCCTGCTCGAAGAGCTTGCCTCGGGTGCAACGACCTATGCGTTCCGCCAGAAGATGGCAGCCAAGGCCTATGCCCGCACGGCTGCCTATGACGCAGCCATTTCCAACTGGTTTGCCGAGGCGCTCGACACGCCGATGCCGCGCCACCGCGTTCTCGGCGGCGTCTTGAAGGAAGAGATGCGCTACGGCGAAAACCCGCACCAGAAGGCCGGTTTCTACGTCACCGGCGAGAACCGTCCGGGCGTCGCCACAGCTAAGCTGCTGCAGGGCAAGCAGCTTTCCTACAACAACATCAACGACACCGATGCCGCCTTCGAACTCGTGGCCGAGTTCCTGCCGGAAATAGCCCCGGCCGTTGCGATCATCAAGCATGCCAACCCTTGCGGCGTGGCCACGGCTCCGACGCTGGTCGAGGCCTACCGGCGGGCGCTTGCCTGTGATTCCACCTCCGCCTTCGGCGGCATCATCGCGCTCAACCAGCTGCTCGATGCCGAGACGGCTGAAGAGATCGTCAAGCTCTTCACCGAAGTGATCATCGCGCCCGCGGTCAGCGACGAGGCCAAGGCCGTCATCGCCCGCAAGCCGAACCTGCGGCTGCTGACGACGGGCGCCTTGCCGGATCCGCGCATCCCCGGCCTTTCCGCCAAAACCGTATCCGGCGGCCTTCTCGTCCAGACCCGCGACAACGGCATGGTCGAGGACCTGGAGTTGAAGGTGGTGACGAAGCGCGCACCGACGGCGCAGGAACTGGAAGACATGAAGTTTGCCTTCAAGGTGGCAAAGCATGTGAAGTCGAACGCCGTCGTCTATGCCAAGGACGGCCAGACGGCGGGCATCGGCGCCGGACAGATGAGCCGGGTCGATTCCGCCCGCATCGCCGCGATCAAGGCCGAGGAAGCCGCCAAGGCGCTGGGTCTGGCAACGCCGTTGACGCGCGGCTCGGCCGTCGCCTCCGAGGCCTTCCTGCCGTTTGCCGACGGTTTGCTGTCGGCGATCGCTGCCGGCGCCACGGCGGTGATCCAGCCGGGCGGCTCGATGCGCGACGAGGAAGTGATTGCCGCGGCCGATGAGCACGGCGTCGCGATGGTGTTTACCGGCATGCGCCACTTCCGCCACTAGTACCTGTCGCGCAAAAGTGCGCAGCGGTTTTGCGATAACGACATGCGCAAAAACAAGAGCTTAAAGCGCAGTAAGCGATCCCGGAGATTGCGGCGGGCTTTTGGTGCACGTTGACGGGAGCGTCAGCTCCTGTCTTTTCCTGTCGTCAGACTTCGGAGCCGTCGCGTCCCCAGGGCGCGGCGGCTTCCGTATTTCCGGCATTCGCCGGATAGGGGGTACGCAGCAGGATCAGGAAGCCGACAACGAGGAATGCCACCAGCGCCATCATGCCGATGCGGGCAGAACCCGTCATGAGCGTGATCGTGGCCACCGACGCAGGCGCCAGGAACGAGGTGGCTCGGCCCGAGAGCGCGTAGAGGCCGAAATAGCGGCCGGCTTCGTCGATGCTGACGCTGCGCGCGAGATAGGAGCGGGAAGAGGCCTGGACCGGCCCGAAGGCGATGCCGACAAGCAGGCCATAGACGATATAGGCCTTTTCGGCTGCCGTGCCGAAGATGCCGCCGGAATCCTCCGTTGGCAGCGGCAGCAGACCGAAGAAGGTGAAGCCCGGTCCGGTCGAGACGATGCCGAGGGTGGCGATGATCAGGCAGACGAGGCTGGCGATCACGATGGTCTTAGAGCCGAGGCGCGCGTCCAGCCTGCTGGCATAGAGGCAGCCACCGATGGCAACGACGTTGAGGATGATGCCGTAAATGCCGAGTTCCATGGTCTGCCAGGCGAACATGGCGGCGGCGAAGGTGCCGCCAAGCGCGAGCAAGCCGTTCACTCCATCCTGAAAGATCATGCGGGCGATCAGGAAGCGCAGGATGCCGGGTCTCTGCCGCAGCTCGCCGAGCGTGCCCTTCAACTCGCGCAGGCCCGTTCGCGTCGCCTTCGCGAGCGACATGCTCGCCTTCGTCGCGTCAGGGGTGAACAGGAACATCGGAATAATGAACACGAGATACCAAAGCGCCGATATCGGCCCGGTGATACGCGCGTCTTCTCCCTTTGCCGGATCGAGCCCGAACAGGGGATCGATACCGGCCGCCGTCTTGCCGTCTTCCGGGCTACCAGCCAGGAGCGCGACGACGGCGATCAGCACGATCATGCCGCCGAGATAGCCGAGTCCCCAGGCGATGTTGGAGATGCGGCCGACGTCCTTCTCGTCCACCAGTCGCGTCATCATCGAATCGTTGAAGACGATCGAGAATTCGGCGGCGACAGTGGCCAGCACCATGAAGATGGCGGCGTAGATGATCGGCGAGCCGGGGGCGGCAAACCAGAGCATCGCCAGCGATACGATCTTGATCACCGCGAAAAAACCGATCCAGGGCTTGCGCGGCCCGGTGGCGTCGGCGATCGAGCCGAGAACCGGGGAGAGAATGGCGATGATGATGCCGGAAACGGTGAGGGTGTAACCCCAAAGCGCCTGGCCCTGAGCGTGATCTTCCGTCAGTCGCGAGACGAAGTAAGGGCCGAAGATGAAGGTGGTGATGACCGTGAAGAAGGGTTGGGCCGCCCAGTCGAACAGCATCCATCCGGCAATGCCGAGACGCGTCGCTCCCGGCTTGTCCGCAGCCCTGTCCGCCGAAATCGCCAATTGCCCCTCCCGGAAATGACTGCGCCGTGCGTCCAAGTGAACGCGCGGCGCAGAAAGATCGTCATATCTCGCTTATCGAGACCGGGTTGACGGAACTGCCCCGGCCCGATTTGCGCTAGCTCGGGGCGGACTGTGTCATTTCGCCCTGCCGCGTGCAAGGTCGTTGAGCAGACCTGCAGCAACGGTGATCTTGGCAAGCGTTGTCTCGCCCTTCTCGGTCAGAAGCGTCAACTGACCACCGGCGCGTGAAACGCGTTCGTGGTCGTTTTCCTGCCAGGCCTGCACCGGATTGCGCTCGCTCTTCTGTTCGCGCAAGGCCGCTGCCGTGATGTCGCGTCTGGCACCGGCAATATCCGAGACTGCGCGCGACAGCGCCATTGCCTCGAACTGCTCTGTCGCCGGGACACGATCGGCTGCCGCCAGCAGGCGGTTGATCCGCAGCGTTTCGGTGACGGCAAAATAGCCCTGTGCCGTGCGGCTCAGCGTTTCGCCAGTTTCAGTGGCGATCTGCATGATTTCGGGCACGAGGGTCATCAGCGCGAGTTCCGAGATCTCGTCCGCCAGTTTCTCCGGCACGCCACCCTCGACGAAGGCTGCGGTCTTTATCCGAGCCTCGTCGGCGGTTTCGCCTGAAATTGCGGTGCGCATGGTGCCGCGGAGCTTCTGCAGACCATCGCGCAGGCGCGTCACGGCGTCCGAGACCGAGCCCGTTGCCGCGTGGGTGCGCAGTGCCCTCTCCGTTACAAGCGCGAAGATGCGCCCGACTTCCTGATAGAGCGCGTTCTGGAGGCCGCCACTGATGCGGTTGTCCAGGGCGTCGATCTCGTCATAGATCCGCGGCAGATCGAAGCCGTCGAGCGCGAGAACCGCCGCCTTGACCACGTCCGCCGAGAGGAAGCCGGTCGCGTCCGTCAAGGTCGAAACGAAGGCGGGGCCGCCGCGATTGATGGTTTCGTTGGCCAGCACCGTCGCGATGATCTCGCGGCGCAGCCGGTGGCCATGGATGTCGCCGGCATAGGCCTTGCGCATCTTGCCCGGGAAGTAGCGTTCCAGTGTCGCCGTGAAATACGGGTCGTCGGGAAGCTCGCTGGCGATCAGCTCGTCGAACAGAACCAGCTTCGAGTAGGACAGCAGCACGCCGATTTCCGCGCGCGTCAGCGGCTTGCCCGCCTGATAGCGCTCGGTCATGGCCTGGTCGGTCGGCAGTGTCTCGACCTTGCGGTTGAGATGGCCGTCGGCCTCGAGCCGGGTCATCAGGCGGCCGAGCGTCGTCCGGTTGCCTGCACCCTGCAGTTCGGTCAGCGAGATCGCCAGAGACTGCCCGTAGTTGTTGCGCAGTACGAGATGGCCGACTTCCTCGGTCATCGACGCCAGCAGGGTGTTGCGCTTCGGCCGGGTCAGGCGACCATCGCGCATGGCGGAGGCTAGCGCGATCTTGATGTTGACCTCGACGTCGGAGGAATTGACGCCCGCCGAGTTGTCGATGGCGTCGGAGTTGCAGCGACCACCGTTGAGGCCGAAGCCGATACGGCCCTTCTGGGTGACGCCGAGGTTTGCGCCCTCGCCGATGACACGGGCGCGGACCTCTTCGGCCGCCACGCGGATTGAGTCATTGGCGCGGTCGCCGACTTCGGCATCCGTCTCGTTGCTGCCGCGTACATAGGTGCCGATGCCGCCGAACCAGAGGAGATCGACCTGGCTCTTCAGGATCGCGTTCATGATCTCGAACGGGGTGGCCTTCTGCTTGTCGATGCCGATCGCAGCCATGGCTTCCGGCGTCAGCGTCACCGATTTTTCGGCGCGGGAAATGATCATGCCGCCTTCGGAAAGCGTCTTGCGATCGTAGTCCTGCCAGCTTGAGCGCGGCAGCGCGAACATGCGCTTGCGCTCGGCGAAGGAAACATCGGTATCCGGCGCCGGATCGATGAAGATGTCGCGGTGGTCGAAGGCAGCAAGCAGACGGATCTTTTCGGAAAGCAGCATGCCGTTGCCGAACACGTCGCCCGACATATCGCCGACGCCGGCGACGGTGAACGGGGTCGTCTGGATGTCGATGTCCATCTCGCGGAAGTGCCGCTTGACGGTTTCCCAGGCGCCGCGCGCGGTGATGCCCATCTTCTTGTGGTCGTAGCCGGCTGATCCGCCCGAGGCGAACGCGTCGTCCAGCCAGAATCCCGCTTCCTGGGCGAGGCCGTTGGCCGTGTCCGAGAAGGTAGCGGTGCCCTTGTCGGCGGCGACGACGAAATAGGGATCGTCACCGTCGCGGCGCAGCGTGTCGGCCGGCGGCACGACATCCTGGCCGACGATGTTGTCGGTGACCGACAGCATCGTGCGGATAAAGGTCTTGTAGGCCTCGGTGCCGGCCCTGAACACCTCGTCGCGGCTGCCGCCGACCGGCAGCTGCTTCGGATAGAAACCACCCTTGGCGCCGACGGGCACGATGACGGCGTTCTTGACCTGCTGTGCCTTGACCAGGCCCAGCACTTCGGTGCGGTAGTCCTGTGCGCGGTCGGACCAGCGAAGACCGCCGCGGGCGACCTTGCCGAAGCGCAGGTGCACACCTTCGACTTCGGTGCCGTAGACGAAGATCTCGCGGAACGGGCGCGGCTCAGGCAAGCCTTCGAGTTGCTTGGGGTCGAGCTTGAATGCGAGCACCGCGCGCGGCTTTCCGTCAGCGTCCTTCTGGAAGTAGTTGGTCCGGAGCGTCGCCTCGATCACATTGACGTAGCGGCGCAGGATCCGGTCCTCGTCGAGGCTCGGCACCGCCGACAATGCGGTCTCGATCGACGCGATCAGGGCGTTGCATTTCTTGGCGCGCGGCTTCTCCTCGATCGCCGGGTCCATGCGGGTCACGAACAGCTTGAAGATATCGGCGGCAATCGCCGGATATTTGTTCAGCGTGTCGGCGATATAGCCCTGCGAATAGGTGATGCCGGCCTGGCGCAGGTAGCGAGCATAGGCGCGCAGCACCGTCACTTCGCGGGCGTTCAAGCCGGCGAGCAGGATCAGCCTGTTGAAGTTGTCGTCCTCGATCGTGCCGTTCCAGGCGGCGAGGAAGGCTTCCTCGAGCGCTGCGCCGGTTTTTTCGAGATTGAGAGTGTGACCGTCGCGATGGATCAGTTCCATGTCGTGCAGGACGACGCGATGCTGGTCCTCACCATGCTTGCCGACGTTGAGGTCGTAGGTCTGCTCGCTGATGACCCGAAAGCCGAGGTTTTCGAGCAGCGGCACGCGGCGCGAGAGCGATACGGGCTCGCCGGCGTGGAAGATCTTCAGCTCCGCGGTGTCCGGACGGTTGACCGGGCGGTTATAGTGGTAGAACGAGATCCGGATCGGATCTTCCGCCTTGCAGGCGGCGATATCGGCGAGGTCGGCATAGGCTTCGGCCGGTGCAAAGGCCGCCTGGTAGGCTCCGCCAACGCTAAGCTCGATGCCGTCCTTGCGGGCAAGCAGGTCGAAGCGATCGATCCAGCGGGTGACGATGCCGCGTACAGCCTCCTCGAGCTTGGCCTGCGGGATGCGCGGGGTCTTGCCAGCGGAGCGGCCGATGATGAAGTGCACGCGCGCCAGACCGCCTTCGGGGAAGGCCGGGTAGTAGGCCGAAACGCGGCCGTCATAGGCGGTCTTCAGATAGTCCCCGATCTTCTCGCGAACATCGGAATCATATTGTTCGCGCGGCACGAAGACGATGACCGAAACGAAGCGGTCGAAATGGTCGATGCGCGGCAGAACGCGGATGCGCGGACGGTCGCCCAGCTCGTTGATCTGTTCGCAGAAGGCGGCCAGCAGACCGACGTCGATCTGGAAGAGATCGTCACGCGGGTAGGATTCGAGCGTGTTGTCCAGCATCTTGCCGGAGTGGCTCTGCGGATCGTAGCCGAAATGGTCGACGATCTTCTCGATCTTGTGGCGCAAGAGCGGGATTTCCGCCGCCTGGCGGGTATAGGCCGAGGAGGTGAACAGGCCGACGATGCGCAGTTCGCCGGCGACATTGCCGTCGGCATCGAAACGCTTGACACCGATATAATCCATATAGGCGCGCCGGTGCACGACCGACTTCACATTGGCCTTGGTGACGATCAGGAAATCCGGGCTTTCGAGGAAGGCCAGAATCTCCGGCGTCGTCAGAACCGCGTCCTTGCCCTGGCGCAGCACGCGCACATCGGGATTGGAAAGGATGCCGAGGCCCCTGCCCTTGCCGCGCTCGACCGTCGCCTTCCCGCCCTTGCCGGAATAGGTGTATTCGCGCATGCCGAGGAAGGTGAAGTTGTTGTCCCTGAGCCAGCGAAGGAACGCCAGCGCTTCGTCGCGGTCGCTCTTCTTGCGCGAGGCACTGTAGTCCTCGAGCTCCTTCATGGCGTGGTCGAGCAGCGTCGTCATCGCCGGCCAGTCGTGCACGGCCTGATGAACCTGTTCGAGCACGTCGCGGATGCGGTTGCTGAGTGATTGCGCCTCCGCCGGCGTCAATTTGCCGAGGTGGATCTGGATATGGCTGATCCGGTGCGCCGGATCGCTCGGTTCATCCGGATCGAACAGCTTGATGGGCTTGCCCGGCTCCTGGACCAGAATGGGATGGATCGCGAGATGAATGTCGCGGTGGGTGCTCGTCACTTCGCCCATGACCGAATCATAGAGGAACGGCATGTTGTGTTCCGTGACCGCAATGATCGAAACCTCGGTGCCGCCGGGCGCGACGCCGGCCACCGTTTCGACCGAAACCTGAGGTTTGCCGCCGTCCCAGCGTGCGACTTCGCTTCTCGCATGGGCCGCCGTCAGTGCCAGCATGTCCGCCGAATAGAGATCGAGGTCGTCGTTGCTGGCCCCGCCGAAGAGGATCTCCGGCGCCAGCGCGTCGGAGCCCAGTTTGGTGGCGGCCGCCTTCGCTGCGTCGATGTGTCTGTCCCGCTTCGGATTGTATTTCACGCCCATGAAGTTTCTCCCATTCATGATAGGCTAGACCCTATCAGAACCATGGCTAATGGCGACCGCTTTTTATGACGATTTCGGCAAAAACGAGCCAAAAGTCGGAGAATCTCACGTGAAAACAGCTTAAATCCATTTAAATCGAAGGCAAATTGGCGAAAATTGCTCGAATTTCGATGAAAAAGCACGAAAACGCCAGAGGCTTGTGCGGAACCTGTCTGCCATAGCCTGTTGACATGGCGGTGACAGTCGGTGATCAGAGTTCAAATCGAAGGATTGGACTGGCCGATGCCCGAAATGCCCTCCTTGCCTGGCGCCGTCATCGTCATTTCTAGTCATGTGGTTCGCGGTACCGTCGGCAATCGGGCGGTTGTCTTCGCCTTGGAGACACTTGGCCACCCCGTGTGGGCCCTGCCGACGGTCATTCTACCCTGGCATCCCGGCCATGGCCGTTCGACGCGCATCACGATACCGGACGCGGAGTTCCAGTCGGTGATCGATGATCTGGCGCAGGCGCCCTGGGCTGGCGAGGTTCGGGCGGTGCTCTCCGGCTATCTCGGCTCGGCAGGGCAGGCAGATGGCGTTGCCCGGCTGGTCACCGCCCTGCGCGCCCGCAATCCGGATCTCGTCTACGCCTGCGACCCGGTGATCGGTGACGCCGAAGGGCTCTACGTGCCCGAAGCGACGGCAACGGCCATCCGCGACCGGCTGTTGCCGCTTGCAAGCCTCGCCACGCCCAACCGCTTCGAACTGGCCTGGCTGGCCGGCGCGACGCTTGAGACCAACGCGGCAATTCTTGATGCGGCGCTGGCGCTCGGTCCCTCGCGGATGCTCGTCACGTCGGCGATCCCGATGATGAACGGCGGCACGGGGAACCTCTATCTCTCCGGCAACCACGCGCTCCTTGCCGAGCATCGGCTGATCGAGAACCCGCCGAACGGCACGGGCGATCTGCTGACGGCGGTGTTCCTGGCGCGTCTGCTGGAAGGACTGTCCGAGGAACGCGCGCTTCAGATGGCCACGGCCAGCGTTTTCGAAATTATCGCGCGCACGGTCAAGCGCGGCGCCGATGAACTGACGCTCGAACAGGATGCGTCCAGTCTCTCGACGCCGATGGCGATGGTGCAGATGCGGCGCCTGCTGCATCCGAGCCAGATGCGCCGGAAATAGAAGAAGCTGTTCACGGCACGCCGTCGGATGGCTTGGTGGATTGAACTCTCGACAGCAGCGGGGTAACCGATGGATATGCAGCGTTTTCCGGACCACCTTCTGAACGGCTATCGTAACTTCATGAGCGGTCGTTTCAGCGAACAGCAGCAGCGTTACAAGACATTGGCGGACAGCGGGCAGAAGCCCAAGACCATGGTCATCGCCTGTTGTGACTCCCGGGCAGCGCCCGAGACGATTTTCGACAGCGGTCCGGGCGAGCTCTTCGTCGTGCGCAACGTCGCCAATCTCATGCCGCCCTACGAGCCCGACGGTCACTACCATTCGACGTCGGCAGCTCTGGAATTTGCGGTCCAGTCGCTGCGCGTCAGCGACATCGTCGTCATGGGCCATGGCCGCTGCGGCGGCATCAAGGCTGCGCTCGACCTGGATGCCGAGCCCTTGTCGCCGGGTGATTTCATCGGCCGCTGGATGAACCTCTTGAAGCCGTCCGCCGAGCAGATCCAGAGCAACGACGTGATGACCCAGGCCGAGCGGCAGCGGGCGCTGGAACGGGTCTCGATCCGCAACTCGATCGCCAATCTGCGCACCTTCCCCTGCGTCCAGATTCTCGAAGCGAAGGGCAAGCTCCAGCTTCACGGTGCCTGGTTCGACATCTCGACCGGCGAGCTCTGGGTGATGGATCCGAAGACCGGCGATTTTGCCCGTCCCGGCATGTGATTGAAACCACAGAAAAAGCCCGGTCCTTTCGAACCGGGCTTTCTTCATTCGAGAAACTTTGATTAGCGATCAGTCGCCGTCGATTTCGGCGCCGATGATGGCGATGGCCTGCTGGTAGACGCTGGCGGCGTTCCAACCCTGGATCGCGCCGAAATTCGCCTGTCCCTGCTGATATCCAGCGCCCGGCTGCCAGCCGTGTCCACGCAGGAAGTTGGCGGTCGACGCAAGCGCGTCCGCCTTCGAACGAACCATGTCGATATGGCCGTTGCCGTCGCCGTCGACGCCGAATTTCAGCACGTTTGCCGGAAGGAACTGGGTCTGTCCGATTTCACCATGGGCAGCGCCCCGTGCAGCCGGGCTGAGATCGCCGCGTTGGACGAGTTGCAGTGCCGCGTAGAGCTGGTTGGTGAAGTAGTCGGAGCGGCGGCAGTCATAGGCGAGCGTCGAAACGGCAGAGAGCGTATGCTCCTTGCCCATGAAGCCGCCGAAGCCGGTTTCCATGCCCCAGATGGCGATCAGCGGGCCGGCCGGCACGCCGTAGCGCTGCTCGATGCTGTTAAAGAGCGCCGCATTCTGGGCCTTCATCTTCTTGCCGCGCGAAATGATCGTCTGGCCGCCACGCTTCTGCATGAACTGGCTGAGCGAGAGCTTGAAGCTCTTCTGGCCACGGTCGGCGCGGATCGTCGCCTTGTTGTAGGCGACGCTGGAGAGCGCCTTGTCGAGCACCGCAGGGCTGATGCCGTTGCCGGCGGCTTCCTGCTTGAACTGCGTCATCCAGGTTGCAAAACCGCTGCTGTCATTGCCGCACTGTGCCGCTGAAGCGCTCGCCGGAAGGATCGCCGTTGAAATCAGGGCCGCAAGCCCAATCGCTACGCACTTTGCCGTGTGCATGAAATACCCCGTCATGGCCAGAATCTGGTTGCCGTTACAAAGATGCCAGCCTTCGCCGGCACTGTCACCCGCCCCTAATTGGCGGAAATTCTCTAATGGTTTCACGTGAATCCGATCAATTTCTCACACGGATCCGTGAAACGGGAAACCCCGCAGGCCGATAACGGGCCAGGCGGGGTTCTTATTTGCGGTTTACCGTCTGTTTGTTCAGGCGGCCTGCTTCTTGGCGCGGATCAGACCGCGGTTGATCAGCAACTCGGCGATCTGGATCGCGTTCAGTGCCGCACCCTTGCGCAGGTTGTCGGAAACGACCCAGATGTTGAGGCCGTTTTCGACGGTTGCGTCTTCGCGGATGCGCGAGATGTAGGTCGCGTCTTCGCCGGCGCACTCGTAAGGCGTGACGTAGCCGCCGTTCTCGTGCTTGTCGACGACCAGGCAGCCCGGCGCTTCGCGCAGGATGTCGCGCGCCTCGTCAGCGGTGATCTCGTTTTCGAACTCGATGTTGACCGATTCCGAATGGCCGATGAAGACCGGAACGCGCACGGCCGTGCAGGTCACCTTGATCTTCGGATCCAGCATCTTCTTGGTTTCGGCCAGAACCTTCCACTCTTCCTTGGTGTAGCCGTCTTCCATGAAGACGTCGATGTGCGGAATGACGTTGAAGGCGATGCGCTTGGTGAACTTCTTCGATTCGATCGGGTCGGCAACAAAGACCGCACGGGTCTGGTTGAAGAGTTCGTCCATGCCGTCCTTGCCCGCGCCGGAAACCGACTGGTAGGTCGAAACCACGACGCGCTTGATCTTGGCGTGGTCGTGCAGCGGCTTCAGCGCGACGACGAGCTGAGCGGTCGAGCAATTCGGGTTGGCGATGATGTTCTTCTTGGTGAAGAGCGAGATCGCGTCCGGGTTCACTTCCGGCACGATCAGCGGCACCTCGGCGTCGTAGCGCCAGGCCGAGGAGTTGTCGATGACGACGCAACCCTGCTGGCCGATCTTCGGCGAATACTTCAGCGATACCGCGCCACCGGCCGACATCAGGCAGATATCGGTATCGGAGAAATCGTAGTTTTCGAGGTTCTTGACCTTGAGCGTCTTGTCGCCGAAGGAAACTTCCGTGCCTTGGGAACGGGCGGAAGCCAGGGCGACCACTTCATCGGCGGGAAAGCCGCGTTCCGAAAGGATGTTCAGCATCTCCCGGCCGACATTGCCGGTGGCGCCTGCGACTGCAATCTTGAAACCCATGATCTAAGCTCTCTTTTCTGTCTCTCCTCGTCGGGTGGAGGGGGAAACCGCGCGATCCGCCGCGAGGGTTCCTGTCCCCGGCCAAACCGGGGAGAGAGCGGAGGGCCAGAGACGTCAGACGGTTTTCGTCGTCGTTTTGGCCGTTGTTTTGAAGGAAGCTGGAAAATGCATATCCTGCCCGGCGATTTCTGCCAGGACGCTGCTGTCAGCGAAGTTATGTTCGCGGCGAAGCATGGAATGCCTTCCTTTCCGAGGCTCCTAATAATTGTTTCTATCGGCGAGTCAAGCGTGCGATGCTTGGCGCCCGCAAACGTGATCGCAATGTCATGGCGCTGTCATGGCCGGGCGTTACGACCGCGCAATCCGACACCTCAAAGGGACGATTGCCATGCGCACGCTTCTAGCCACCCTCTTTGCTACGACGGTTCTGACCCACGCAGCCCAGGCCGCGGACGTCTATCCCCTTGATCGTGCGACGATACTTGCCGGTTCTCCATTCGATTTCAAGGTCGAGCTCAAGGGTGCGGTCAAGGCGGAAGACATCAAGGTGACCGTCAACGGCCAGGACTACAAGGCAACGCTCGGTGCCGAAGCCGCCTATGTCGCGATGGAAAAGGGCAAGGAAGACAAGGAACTCGGTTCGGCGCTGCTGCTGCGCAATGCAATCATCGGCGCGCCGGGCAGCTACAAGGTCGAAGTGACGGCCGGCGAGCAGACGAAGACCGTGACCTGGGACGTCTTTGCCACGACCGAACAGCCGAAGGTCAAGAACGTGATCTTCCTTTTGGGTGACGGCCTTTCGGTCGCGCACCGCACCGCCGCCCGCATCATGTCGAAAGGCATGACCGAGGGTAAGGCCAATGGCCGCCTCAACATGGATGATCTCGAGCGCATGGCCTTCATCGGCACGTCGGCAACCAATTCGATCGACACCGACAGCGCCAACACCATGTCGGCCTACATGACCGGCCACAAGACCGTGATCAACGCCGTCGGCGTCTATGGCGACCGCACGCCCGACAGCCTCGACGATCCGCGCGTCGAAACCATCGCGGAAGCGCTGCGCCGCCAGACGCAGAAGTCGATCGGCCTCGTCACCACCTCGGAAATCGAGGATGCCACGCCGGCCGCCGTCGTCGCTCACACCCGCAACCGCAACGACAAGGCCGAGATCGTCGGCATGATCTACGACGTCAAGCCGGAGGTCCTCCTTGGCGGCGGCTCGGCCTATTTCCTCGGCAAGGAGACACCCGGCTCCAAGCGCAAGGACAACCAGGACTACATCAAGCTGTTCCAGGAAGCCGGCTATGCGCTGGCCACCGACAAGACCGAGCTCGCCAATGCGCCTGAAGACGGCAAGCTTCTCGGTCTGTTCCACACCGGCAACATGGACGTGACGCTTGATCGCGAATTCCTGAAGAAGGGCACGGTCGAAAAATTCCCGGGCCAGCCCGGCCTCGTCGACATGACCAAGACCGCGCTCGACCGGCTGTCGAAGAACGAAAACGGCTTCTTCCTGATGGTCGAGGGCGCTTCGATCGACAAGATGAGCCATCCGCTCGACATGGAACGCGCCGTCGTCGAGACCATAGAGTTCGACCAGGCGGTCGGTGTTGCCCGCGAGTTCGCGAAGAACAACCCGGATACCCTGGTCGTCGTTACCGGCGACCATACCCATGGCGTCTCGCTGCTCGGCATCATCGATGACACCGTCGAGGGCAAGGAAGGCCGCGACAAGGTCAAGACGGGCGCTTCGGCTGGCTTCCCGAACTACACCGACGAGAACAAGGACGGCTACCCCGACAAGATCGATGCGAGCCGCCGCCTGGCGATGTTCGTCTCCAACTTCCCCGACTACTACGAAACCTTCAGCCCCAAGCTGGATGGCCCGTTCGAGCCGGCGGTGAAGAACGAGAAGGACGAGTATGTCGCCAACGAAGCCTACAAGGACATGCCCGGCGCGGTCCTGCGCGTCGGCATCCTGCCGAAGGATGAAAGCACCGGCCAGCACACGGTCGATGACGTCGTGCTGCAGTCGGAAGGCCCGGGCAGCGAAGGCTTCAGGGGTTACATGGAGCAGAGCGACGTCTATCGCGTTCTCGTCGACGCGCTTGCTCTCGGCGTGAAGCAGACCAACTGATCGTTTGAAACCTGCCTCCTCCCTCAGACCGGGGAGGAGGCTTCACTTACTGCATAATTCCTTAAATCGGAATCGATTTAAGGACAAAATGATGCAGCAACTCAAACTGTTACAGCGACCTTTGCGCGTCTAAATAGACGCGCGGCGCTGTAACGTTCATTCCTGCCGGCGGGGTGCGCAGGTGCCGCCGGGGTACTATTGGCGATGAGACGATGACCCTACCGACCTCCATGTCCTTGAGCCGTCGAGTCGTGCTCGGCCTGATCGCCGGCGCGGCTATTTTGATTGATGGGCGCCCTGCCCTGGCCGAAGACAGCCTCACGTTCGATGAGCTTTACGGCAAGGTGAGCGTGCTCGGTCTGGAATTCTCGCAAAAGGTAAAGAGCCTTGCCGGCCAGGAAGTCCGCATGCGCGGCTTCATGGCGCCGCCGCTCAAGGCGGAAGCGGCGTTCTTCGTGCTGACGGAGATCCCGATGGCCCTTTGTCCGTTCTGTTCGTCGGATTCCGACTGGCCGGACAACATCGTCGTCGTCTATTTGGGGGAGAAGCAGACCTTCGTGCCGCCCGGCCAGACGATCGAGGTTCGCGGGACGCTGGAGGTCGGCTCCTGGACGGACCCGGAGACGGGTTTCGTCAGCCTGCTCCGCCTGCGTTCATCCCAGTTCTACACGGTCTAGCGCATGCTTGGTCTTCAGCTCGCGGGGATCGATGTCAGCTTTCCCGGCCTTGCGGCGCCGGCCCTGGCGATCGACAGCCTCAGTGTCACCGCCGGCAGCCGGGTGGCGCTTACCGGTGCGTCCGGATCCGGCAAAAGTACCCTGATCAGCATCCTGACCGGGCTCGAGCGCGCCGGGCAAGGCCGTATTCTCTGGGATGGCGTCGATATTTGCGCGCTCTCCGAAGGCGCCCGCGATCGCTGGCGCGGCGCCAATATCGGCCTCGTCCTGCAGGATTTTCACCTTTTTCCCGGCCTCAGCGCGCTGGAAAACGTTCTGCTGCCGGCAAGGCTCTCCGGCGCCATGACCCGTGATGTCGGCGCGCGCGCGGAACATTTACTGCAACGCGTCGGCCTCGCCCGGTCGACGCAGATGATCGAGACCATGTCGCGCGGCGAAATGCAACGTGTGGCGATTGCCCGTGCCTTGCTGCGCAAGCCGGGGGTGGTCATTGCCGACGAGCCGACCGCCAGCCTCGACAGCGACGCCGGCGATGCCGTCGGCGACCTGCTGCTCGAGCTTTCCACCGAAAGCGGCTGCACCCTGATCGTCGCGACGCACGAGTTGGCGCTGTCGCGACGCATGGATCGCCGCATCCGGCTTGCCGCCGGGCGTATCGTCGAAGACGGGGTGATCGAGGAGCGCGCAGCATGATCGGCTTCATCCTTGCGGATCTGCGCCGTCTCTGGGCGGGTTCTCTCGTCGTCGTTCTGCTGGTTGCGCTGGCAACGGCGCTCGGCGTTGCCGTAACCTTGCAGGAGCGCGCCCTTCGGCTTGGCAGCGCCCGCGCCGCCGACAAGTTCGATCTGGTGATCGGCGCGCCCGGCAGCGAAACGCAGCTCGTGCTTTCCTCGATCTTCCTGCAACCCTCGCCGCTGCCTTTGATGGAGGGCACGGTGCTGGCGCGCCTTCTGGCCGATCCGCGCGTCGCCTCCGCGGCGCCGGTCGGCTTCGGCGACAGTTTTGGTGGCTATGCCGTCGTCGGTACTTCCACCGGGCTGGTCGGCGAGCTCGAACAGCTTGCTGAAGGCCGTGTCTTTGCCACCCTTGGCGAAGCCGTCGCCGGCGCTGCCGTCGACCTGGCGCTCGGCTATGCGGTCAAGCCCACCCACGGCCTTGCCGAACTCGGCGGTCACGCCCACACGGAACTCGCCTATCGCATCGTCGGACGGCTCAAGCCCACGGGTACCGCTTGGGACCGAGCCATTCTTGTGCCGATGCAGGCCGTCTGGGCGCTGCATGGAATGGCAGCGGCCGAACACGACGATGCCGATGGCCACGACGACCACCCACATGACGAGACCGCGTCCGGTGCAGGGGGGGACCACCCGCATATCGATGCGGACGCGGCGCTCGACGAAGATTGGAGCAAGGCCACGCCCGGCCTGCCGGCAATCCTCGTCAAACCCAAGTCGATCGCCGATGCCTACAAGCTCCGGCAGGACTACCGCAGCAACACGACGCTGGCGGTTTTTCCCGGCGAGGTGCTGACGAACCTCTATGCCACGCTCGGCGACGCCAAGCGGGTGCTCGTAGGGGTGACGACGGGCGCCCAGGTTCTGGTTGCAGCCGCGATCCTGCTCGTCACGATCCTGCATGTCGGCCAGCGCCGACGGCAGATCGGGGCGCTTAGGGCATTCGGCGCGCCGCGCACGGCGGTATTTGTCATTGTCTGGAGCGAACTGTTTGCGTTGATCGCTGCCGGCGTGCTCTCCGGTTTCGCGCTCGGCTTCGGCGCCGCCAAGTTCATAGCCGGATATCTTTCCGGCGAGAGCGGCGTTGCCATGCCTGTCATGTTCGCCGCCGGCGACGGATTTCTTGTCTTTGCCATTCTCGCCTTCGCCGGCTGCCTCGCCATGCTGCCGGCCGTGCTCGCCTACCGGCAATCGCCGGCGGCAGCCCTCAGGGCCTGAGGTCCTGGGGCTTCTTAGACGAAAGTCATAAGCCGAAAGCATCCCTGCCTACGGTCCCTCTTTTCTGACATCCTTTGGTCAGGCGCACCACGTTCGAACGTTCAAGGGAGGAATGTCCGAGCCAGCCAATGGGCGCTCCAATGGGCTGTTTTGGAGTGGAGGATAAACAAAATGGCAAATGTCTTGACAGCGGACGGCGTAAAAGCGCGTCCGATGACCGGCGAGGAGAAGAAGGTCATCTTCGCCTCGTCGCTTGGTACCGTGTTCGAATGGTACGATTTCTATCTCTACGGTTCGCTTGCCGTTTACATCGGTGCGACCTTCTTCAGCTCCTATCCGGAAACGACGCGAAACATCTTCGCGCTTCTGGCGTTCGCCGCGGGCTTCCTGGTTCGCCCGTTCGGTGCTCTGGTCTTCGGCCGTCTCGGCGATCTCGTCGGCCGCAAGTACACATTCCTGGTCACGATCCTGATCATGGGTCTGTCGACCTTCCTGGTCGGCATCCTGCCTGGCGCTGCCTCCATTGGCATCGCCGCGCCGATCCTGCTCATCGCCCTGCGCATGCTTCAGGGCCTGGCGCTCGGTGGCGAATATGGCGGTGCTGCCACCTATGTGGCCGAGCATGCTCCGCACGGACGCCGCGGTTACTTCACGTCCTGGATCCAGACGACGGCGACGCTCGGTCTGTTCCTGTCGCTGGTGGTGATCCTGCTCGTCCAGTTCCTGGTCGGCAAGGAAGCCTTTGCTGCCTGGGGCTGGCGCATTCCGTTCCTCGTCTCGGTCGCGCTTCTCGGCGTTTCCGTCTGGATCCGCCTGAAGATGAACGAGTCGCCGGCCTTCAAGAAGATGAAGGAAGAGGGCAAGGGTTCCAAGGCACCACTGTCGGAGGCCTTCGGCCAGTGGAAGAACGCCAAGATCGCGCTTCTGGCGCTGTTCGGCGCCGTCGTTGGCCAGGCCGTCGTCTGGTACTCCGGTCAGTTCTACGCGCTGTTCTTCCTGACGGGCGTGCTCAAGGTGGATGGTCAGTCGGCCAACATCATGGTCGCCGCCTCGCTGCTGATCGGTACGGGCTTCTTCGTGCTCTTCGGTTGGCTCTCCGACAAGATCGGCCGCAAGCCGATCATCATGGCCGGCCTGCTGCTTGCCATGCTCACCTACTTCCCGCTGTTCAAGGCATTGACGTGGGCCGGTAACCCGGCGCTCGCCCAGGCCCAGGCAACGGTTCGGGCAACCGTGACCGCCGCACCGGGCGACTGCAAATTCCAGTTCAACCCGACCGGTACGGCGAAGTTCACGACCTCGTGTGACATCGCAACGGCGTTCCTGACCAAGAACTCGGTCCCCTACGACGTCGTAACGACGGCGGCCGCCGGGACTGCAGCCACGGTCAAGGTCGGCGAAACCACGATCAACAGCTACGACGCGGCCGCCGCAGGTAATGGCGCCAAGGCTGCAAACGGTGCCTTTGAAAAGCAGGTCAACATGGCCCTGCACGATGCCGGCTATCCGCTGGTTCGTGGTGCGGCAAAGGTTCCGGAATCCAAGCTCGACGGTTTTGTCGCCGCCAACCCGGAACTTGCGCTTGACGCGGCTGCCGTTCGTGGTGGCGAAAACACCGTGGTCCCGGCCGACAAGCTCATCGCCGACAAGCTCTTGACGAAGGACGAAGTCGGCACTGCTACCGAAATGGCCGTCTACACGATTGCCAAGGGCGGCAGCTTCGCGATGGTGGCGGATCCCGCCAACGTCAACTGGACGATGATCATCGCCGTTCTGACCGTTCTCGTCATCTACGTGACGATGGTCTACGGCCCGATCGCCGCCCTGCTGGTCGAATTGTTCCCGACCCGCATCCGCTACACCGGCATGTCCCTGCCCTACCATATCGGCAACGGTTGGTTCGGCGGCCTGCTGCCGGCAACGGCCTTCGCGATGAGCGCGGCCCAGGGCGATATCTATTACGGTCTCTGGTACCCGATCGTTTTCGCGGGCATCACCCTGGTGATCGGCATGCTGTTCCTGCCGGAAACCAAGGATCGCGACATCCACGCGATGGACTGAAGCATTTCCAGGAGAAGTGCGACGCGGTTTTCCGTCAGGAAATGCGCAAGAGCATAGAGACAGAGCGTTTCTGGAACTCCGTCTGAACCGGAAACGCTCCACTGCATAATTCCTTAGATCGGAATCGATTTAAGGATAAATTATGCAGCAAGCTTAAAGTGTTACAGCGTCCTTAGCGCGTCATGTTTGACGCGCGGCGCTGTAAAGACTTCCCCGAGAGGCATCACGGCTCTCCTGACTCCGGCGCGGTCTTCCGCGCCGGCTTTTTTATGGGCGGGTGTCTCAGCCCTTGGGGATCGGCCAGCCCGCCTCGTCGGGGCGGAAAAGCCAGCCGCGCTTGGCAAAGAGAAACGCCACCATCAGGGATGTCCAGAGGCCGAGCAGCAGCCCGGCGGCAACGTCGCTCGGATAGTGGGCGCCGACGATGACGCGCGAGATCCCGATCACCAGTGCCAGCACGAAAAAGACCGGCCGGAGCTTCGGCAGCAGCATGGCAAAGACGCCGAAGAAAGCGCCGGCCGCGGTCGAATGGCCCGATGGAAAGCTCTCGAACAGGGTGTCGCCGGTAAACGGCGTCAGGCTGTAGGCGCCAAGGTCGACCAGAAGTTCCGGCCTTGCGCGGCCGATCAGCAACTTCAGCGCATGCGCAAGCACGCTGGCGGTGCCGATGGTCAGGAAAAAATAGGCGGCAAGGTTGCGCACGGTGCGGGCCTGGCGCTGAAGCGGCTCCTGATGGAGCGCACGCCGCAGGATGAAGGCGACGGCAAGGACCAGACCCGAGAGATAGATCATCCAGCCGAAGGTGCCGAAGTCGGTGATCAGGCGGTTGAAGGCGACGATGCTCTCGGGCAGGGCCTGCGCCCGCTCCGAGAGGAAAGGATCGAGCGGGATGAAGGCAAGCACGAGGATCAGCGTCGTGATGAGGATCCATCCGGTTGAAGCGAGCGGTCGGTTCATGGTTGTCTTTCCAAACGGTCTGCATGCAAGAAATGCGCCTACTGCATGTTTCCTTAAATCGTATCCGGTTTAAGGACAAAAACATGCAGCAATTCAAAGTGCTACAGCGACCTTTGCGCGTCTGATAAGACGCGCGGCGCTGTAGATGCCCTACGGTCCCTCTCCGCACCTATGGCTCGCAGTTTTGCCTGCATGTGTCGGTTTAGCCGCCAAATTCAAGACCACCGAACGCAAAACACCTCCGGATCGCTCCGAAGGTGTTTGAAAGTTTGGATAGCGTCACCCGAACGGGTGCGCCTTTGATTGGAGCGTTTCCGCTTAGACGGAGTGGTAGAAGCGCTCTATCTCTTTGTTTTTACACATTCCCTGACGGAAAACCGTTTCGCACTTTTCCTGGAAATGCTCTAATCAGGCCGACAGGCTCTTGAACTCGGAGAGGATGGCTTCGCCCATCTCGATCGTGCCGACCTGGCGTGCGCCTGCGGCCATGATGTCGCCGGTGCGAATGCCCTTGTCGAGCACGGTGGCGATCGCCTTCTCCAGGTTGTCGGCGTCCTTGACCAGGTTGAAGGAGTAGCGCAGGCACATGGCAAAGGAGGCGATCATGGCGATCGGGTTGGCGAT
>NZ_MBST01000015.1:0-131312 GCF_001695865.1 Ensifer sp. LC384 | reverse complement strand
TGTCACAGCTGATTAGAGATGCGGCGCCGCCAGCCAGTTAGAAATGCGACACTCGACACCTCTGCTGGCGCTGACGGTCAGCCCCCGATCCGCCCGGCTGGTCCGGGTTGCAAGGGAGGAGCGGGGGCGAGTGAGGGACACCCTTCGGCTTTAGCTTTGAGACTATGAGTGCCAGCGGCTCATTCCGCTGCCTCCATGCGCGCCAGCGCCTTCTGTCTTTTGGCAATGACCTCCGGATCATTCATGAAGTCCGTCCGCCGGCCGGGCTTGTGGCCGCGCTTCTGATAGCCGTTGCTCTGGCTGCCATCGCGAATGCCAAACATATGATCCGTCTGGCCGGTGCGGCGAGGGCCGCTCTTACTGCGCTGCTGTTCACGCCCGGCCTGCAACGCGGCGACGATCGAAAGCATGTCGTCTAGGCGCTTGTTCTCGACGACTTCGGATCGGTGCACCGATCGCAATGTATCGAAGGCTCTGTAGGGGAGGACGAAGCTCTCGTGCATGATCTCGAGGCGCCCGTCCGGATAGTCGCAGACGACAACCTTCTTGCCTGCCAACGGCCTGGAAAGGTCAGTCGGATCAAGGATGAACAACACTTTGTCGTAACGTAGCGTCAAGGCGTGTGACACCGTGCGAACTTCCTTCCGACACATGGCGCCATCGAGATTCTCATGTGCGGCCAGCGGCCGGTGCATGTTCTTCGGATTGCGTGGCGGCTTGCCGAAACGACGATTGAAATCCTCGATGAACGCCGGCGCATAGGCATTGGCCGCGTCGATCGTGTCGATGCCGCGCAGCCGTAGTTCCTTGACCAGTCGATCCTGCAGTGTCTGGTTGGCCCGTTCGACGCGTCCCTTGGCCTGCGGGGTGTTGGCGCAGATGATGTCGACGTTGAGTTCATAAAGAGCCCGCCCGAACTGCGTCAGGCCGCTCGTCCGGTCCTTCTCCGAGGCATGGGTTGAACGAAAGACACCGTGCTTGTCGCTGTAAAATGCCAGAGGCTTGCCCCATTGCTGAAGATACGCCTTCGTTGCATGCAGGTAATCGAAGGTGTTCTCCGATCCGGCGAACCGCAGATGCAACAGCTTGCCGGTGGCGTCGTCGATGTAGACGAGCAGGGCGCATTTGGGGCCGCGGTTCTCGAACCACCAGTGATGCGAGCCGTCGATCTGGACCAGTTCACCGAAGCAGTCACGCCGGCCGCGCGGCTGGAAGACCCGCTGCTTGCGCTCGCGTCGCGAGACCCAGATGCCGGCCTCGGTCATCCATTGGCGCAGCGTCTCCTTGGCGACCGAGATGTGATGTAGTTCGATCAGCTTCTCGCGAGCCAGCGTCGGACCGAAATCCAGATAGCGTTCGCGGATCAGATCCAGCACCGCATTGCGAAAATCTTCGCTGTGGCGCCGATTGCTTGGCCGCGATCGCTTCTTTGAAACCAGACCGGCTGCACCGGCCCGATCATAAGCCTGCAGCAGCCTGTGCACCTGACTTCGGCTGAGGCCGAGCAGTTCGGCTGCCTGGACAACGCTTAGGCGTCGATCATTGATCTTCTGAATGACTTCGAGGCGATGCAATTCTTTCTGCGACATGGTGATCAAACAGGACATCACGACTCCGAACGCTCATGGTCTCCACCAGGCGGAAGGTCGTCATCCTTGCTCCCAACGTTGACATTGACCAGCGCGTCGAGAGGCGAGAGTGTCGCATCTCTAACTGGCCCAACTGTAGCATTACTAAATAGCCACTACAAACTTTGATCAGATAAGATAGATTATGGAACTATCCGATGTGCCCAAATACCGGTTTATGGGCGTGTTGTGCCCACTCTTAGCTTGACCGGGCCGGCCCCGGCTGCTTAGTCATTCGCGACGAAACCCTCGTTTTTCAAGGCCCGATGCGATGAGCGAATTGCGCGTTCTTTCAGATGCTTTCATTCCAGAACTGCCAAACCGCTACAATGGCAAAGTGCGCGAAAACTATGATCTGCCCGGAGGCGAACGCATCATCATCGCGACCGACCGGTTGAGCGCCTTCGACATCATTCTGACCTCGATTCCGCATAAGGGTCATGTGCTGACGCAGACGGCGCGCTACTGGTTCGAAGAAACCGCCGACATCTGCCCGAACCATGTGATCAGCTATCCCGACCCGAATGTCGTCATCGGCAAGCGGCTCGACATCCTGCCGGTCGAAATCGTCGTGCGCGGCTATCTCGCCGGCACCACCAGCACGTCGATCCTGACGAAATATCGCAACGGCGAGCGCGACATGTACGGCATCCGTTTGCCCGACGGTCTGCGCGACAATCAAAAGCTTCCCCAAGCGATCATCACGCCGACCAGCAAGGCTTTCGACGGCGGCCATGACGAACCGCTTTCGGCCGACGAAATTCTCGAGCAAGGCCTCCTGACGCAGCAGCAGCTCGATACCGTTTGGAGCTATGCGCTGGCGCTATTTGCACGCGGCCAGGCGCGTGCCGCCGAACGCGGCCTTATCCTCGTCGATACGAAGTACGAGTTCGGCACCGACAAGGATGGAACCATCATCCTTGCCGATGAGATCCACACGCCCGACAGCAGCCGCTACTGGATCGCCGACAGCTACCAGCAGAGCTTCGAAAACGGCGAACGGCCGAAAAGCTTCGACAAGGATTTCGTGCGCGCATGGGTCACCGAACGCTGCGACCCCTACAAGGACCCGGTCCCGGAAATCCCGAGGGAACTCGTCGAGCAGACCTCGGTCGTCTACATCGAAGCCTATGAGAAGATCACCGGGCGGACGTTCGTTCCGAACCTTTCCGGTGCCACCGTTCTGGAGCGCATCCGCAAGAACCTGACCCCCTATTTCACGAAATAGATCAGAATATTCGATATTTCGAACAATATGAAATTCAGGCGTCGCCGAGCACGGGGACGTCGACCTCGAACTCGAGCCGCATCAGGTCGTAAGCCGGCTCGACATGGTCGGGTGTTTCGCCCTGGACGGTGTCGTAGTCGAGCGGCACATGCATGTGAGTGAGCACGGCTCTTTTCGGACGAAGCCGTTCGATCCAGCCGAGAGATTGCACCAGCGACAGATGGCTCGGGTGAAACTTGTACTGCAGCGTATCGAGCACCAGAAGATCGAGACCATCAAGTTTGCCGATCGTTTCCGGCGGAAAGTCGCTGACATCGCTGCAATAGGCGAAATCGCCGACGCGAAATCCGAGTGAATGAATATTGCCGTGAAACTGCATCAAGGGCTGGAATGTGATCGGACCGCCTGCCCCTGCAATGACCACTGGCGACAGATCGTCGGCGATTATGTGCCCATCGACGATCGGCGGATAACCGCTTCCGGGTGGCGATTCCAGGCAGTAATGAAACCCTTCGCGAATCCGGCCCATCGTGAAGGCATCGGCCCAGATCGGCACGCGCTTCCTGTTTTCAATCACAAAGCCGCGCAAGTCGTCTATGCCATGCAGATGATCCGCATGCGCATGCGTGAAGAGCACAGCGTCGATGTGGTGGACATTTGCGGCCACCATCTGCGCGCGAAAGTCTGGGCCTGTGTCGATGACCACGGTCGTCTTGCCGCCATCCGGCGCGATCTGTTCCACCAGCAAGGCGGCGCGCATGCGGCGGTTCTTCGGATTTTCGGGATCGCAGGCGCCCCAATCACCGGTAATACGCGGCACGCCAGGCGACGAACCACAGCCGAGAATGGTGAAAGCGCGCCTGAATGCCACGTCAGAGCCTCGGCATCTTGGAGAAGATACGCAAGGCATTTTCGGTGGTGAGCGATGCGATCTCGTCCTTCGTAACCCCGATCGTGTCGGCTAGAACTTCCGCCGTGTGCGCCACATAGGCGGGCTCGTTGCGCTTGCCGCGGAATGGCTTGGGCGCAAGATAGGGCGCGTCCGTCTCGACGATCATCCGATCATGCGGAACCGTCTTGGCGATCTCGCGTAGTTCCTCCGATTTCGGAAACGTCAGAATGCCGGAGAAGGAAACGTAGCCACCGAGCTCGACGCCGACGCGCGCCAGTTCCGGACCCGACGAAAAGCAATGCAGAAGGAAGGGGAAGGCCCCTCTCCCCGTCTCCTCGGTCAGGATCGCAGCCATGTCCTCATCGGCCGAGCGGCTGTGAATGACAAGCGGCAAACCGGTTTGGCGCGCGGCAGCGATGTGCCGGCGCAGGCCTTCAGCCTGAGCGTCGCGCGGTGCGTTGTCGTAGAAGTAGTCGAGACCCGCCTCGCCGATCGCCACCACCTTCGGGTGCGCCGAAAGCCGGATGAGATCGTCTACGGTGATATCCAGCTCTTCATCCGCATTGTGCGGATGCGTACCGACGGAACAGAAAACGTTCGGATAGGCCTCGGCGATCGCAAGGATCGTGTCGAACCGCTTCACGCGGGTGGAGATCGTGATCATCTGGCCGACGCCGGCCGCACGCGCACGCTCGACGATGGCGTCGCGCTCGGCCTCGAAGTCGGGGAAATCCAGATGGCAATGCGTATCGATAAGCATGCTGATCGTGCCTTATTGCGCTTCCGGCGCGACGTAACGCGGGAAGACCGGCTTCGGGGCTTCCAGTGGCGTTCCGGAGACGAGGCGGCCCGCCTCGCCGAGTGCGGCAAAGTCGCGCTTGTCGGCCGGTGCGGCCACCAGGTCGAGCAGCTTTCCTGACGATTCCGGCATGAAGGGCTGCAGCAGGATGGCGATCTGGCGCACGACTTCTGCAGTAACATAAAGAACGGTTGCCATGCGTGCCGGATCGGTCTTTTTCAGCGCCCAGGGCTCCTGACCGGCGAAATAACGATCGGTTTCCGAAACGACCGCGATGATCGCGGCAAGAGCGCGGTGGATCATCTGCTTGCCCATTTCGTCGCGCGTGATCTCATGCAGCGCGTCGGCAGCGGCCAGCATCGCCTTGTCTTCATCGGTCAGCGCGCCGCAGACCGGAACCTGGCCGTCACAGTTCTTGACGATCATCGACAGCGAACGGCTCGCCAGATTGCCGATACCGTTGGCAAGATCGGAGTTGATGCGGGTTGCGATCCCCTCCTCGCTGTAGCTTCCGTCCTGGCCGAAGGAAACCTCGCGCAGGAAGAAGTAGCGGATCTGGTCGAGACCGAAATGCTCGACAAGATTGAACGGATCGACGACGTTGCCGAGCGACTTCGACATCTTCTCACCCTTGTTGAGCAGGAAGCCGTGGGCGAAGACGCGCTTGGGCAGCGGCAGGCCGGCCGACATCAGGAAGGCGGGCCAATAGACCGCGTGGAAACGGATGATGTCCTTGCCGATGATGTGGATGTTCGCCGGCCAGAATTTCGCGCGCGGGCCCTGCGGATTGTCGAGATAGCCAGTTGCGGTGAGGTAGTTGGTGAGCGCGTCCACCCAGACATACATGACGTGGCCAGGATCGTTAGGCACCTTGATGCCCCAATCGAAGGTGGTGCGCGAAACCGACAGGTCCTTGAGGCCGGACTTAACGAAGGAGATCACCTCGTTGCGGCGCTCGGCCGGGCCAATGAAATCAGGGGTCTCCTCGTAGTGCTTCAGCAGCTTGTCCTGATACTCCGACAGCTTGAAGAAGTAGCTCTGCTCCTCGACCCATTCGACGGGCGTGCCCTGCGGACCGTAACGCACGCCATCGGCGCGAAGCTCGGTTTCGTTCTCCTGGTAGTAGGCTTCGTCGCGCACGGAATACCAGCCGGCATAGGAATCCTTGTAGAGGTCGCCCGCCTCGCCCATGCGGCTCCAGATGTCCTGCGACGCCTCGTGGTGGCGCTTCTCGGTGGTGCGGATGAAGTCGTCGTTGGATGCGTTCAGAAGCACCGCCATCTTCTGGAATTCCGAGGAATTCCGGTCGGCAAGTTCCTGCGGCGTCACGCCTTCGCGGCGCGCCGTCTGCTGCATCTTCTGCCCGTGTTCGTCCGTGCCCGTCAGGAAGAATACGTCGCGTCCGTCCAGGCGCTGGTAGCGCGCCATCGCATCCGTTGCGATCAACTCATAGGCGTGGCCGATATGCGGCTTGCCGTTCGGGTAGGAAATCGCGGTGGTGATGTAATAGGGGGACGTGTCTCTCATAGGCGGATTCAATCTATCTCGGATAAAGCTACCGACGCTCTTAGCGCATACGCCGCGAGGAAGGAACCGGGAGATAGGAGAAAAGCCCGAACCGGAAGCCTTGGTCGACATCCCTGCCCGCTTGTGTCGGAACGAAAGAAATAATAGAACAAAACAGAAACAAACTCAAAGGAACCGCCATGTTGCGCCGGCTTGGACATCAATTTGAAATGGCATCGGCCCGCTATGCAGAAGACAATGGCATCGAGCGGGATGCGGACTGGTTCATGCTCAAGATGCAGGAGGAAATCGGCGAACTGACCCAGGCCTGGAACAAGCGCACCGGCCGCGGCAGGCGGCATGGAAAATCAGAAGGCGAATTGCAGACCGATATGGCGGACGAAGCTGCGGACCTGCTGGGTCACGTGCTGCTTTTCGCTCACCATCACGATCTGGATCTCGTCGCGGCAATCAAGCGCAAATGGAAGTTTCAGGTCGAGCTATAGCGCTGCCTTGACGTCGTCCAGCAACGAAAGAATGGTTTGCTTGCGATCGAGATTATAGGCGTCGCTGACCATGAGGCGTTCCCCGGTCGTGGCCGAAAGCCGGGCGAAACGCTCGGCGCGCATGATATCTCCGGCAACGGCCGCATCACGGGCTTCGCGCATGAGCCGACCCGTCAGCAGCGACGTGAAGAAATCGAAGATCGTTTCGCTGTCCTTTGCCGAAAGAACGTCCGCAAGCTTATGGATGTCCTTGCGGATCGCCGGCCCCTGCCCTGCAAGGATCGCCTCGAACGTCGCAGCGATCTCCAGACCGCCGTAATTGATGAGCTTCAGCGCCTCCGCGACGCTGCCATTGGCAGCGGCCAGAACGCGGTCGGCATTTTCGCTCTCAAGATCGAAGCCGAGATGATCGAGCGCCTGGCGCAATGCCGACGGCTCCAACGGCTTCAGCCGCAGCGGCAGGCAGCGCGAACGGATCGTCGGCAGCAGCTTACCAGGCGCATGGGTCAGCACCAGGAACAGCGACCGGCGCGGCGGTTCCTCGAGAATTTTCAGGATGGCGTTGGCCGCGTTCCGGTTGAGATCGTCGGCCGGATCGATGATGACGATGCGCCAGTTGCCGGTACCGGATGTCTGCGAGAAAAACTTGCCAGCCCGTCGCACCTCGTCGACAGTGATCGCCCCCTTGACCCTGCCCGTCTTCTCGTCGACCGGCCGTGTCAGGTGCAAAAGATTGTGCGATGCGCCGGAGGCCAGTTGCCGCCCGACGATCGATGCGGGGTCGGGATCCTGCAGGCTTTCGGGCGCGCTCGCCTGATCCGGGTGATTGAGGATGTGGCTGGCGAAGCGAAACGCAAGTGTAGCCTTACCGATACCCTCCGGCCCTTCGATGAGAATGGCGTGGTGTCCCTTGCCCGATCGGTAGCTCTGCGCCAGAAACGCTTCAGCCTGCTCGTGGCCAAACAACCGGCTGTTCTTCACCGGCGCGATTGCCCCTTCAAGCACCCCTGGCGCTTCCGTCGTCATGGTGTGGATCCCGCGTTCGAAGGCGCGGGCACGTCGGCGTTGGCAAGCAAGCTCTCGACGAGCCCGAGCACCTCCGCAGCTATCGCCTCGGCAGACTGCGTCGCGTCGATGACACGGCACCTGTCCGGATTCGTGTTTGCGATATCGAGGAAAGCCTCGCGCCGCTTTTCATGCGTCTCCAACTCCTCCTTCTCGAAACGATCCGGGCTTTCGTCTCCGGCGCGGCGTTGGGCGCGCTCCAGACCGATAGTCGCCGGCAGATCGAAAATCACCGTCCGGTCCGGAACGACGCCGTTGACGGCAACCCGCTCCAGCGTCTCGACGAAGGCCGGCTCCAGATTGCCGGTGATACCCTGGTATACGCGCGACGAATCCATGAATCGGTCGCAGAGCACGATGGTTCCCTTGGCCAGCGCCGGCCGAATGACCTCTTCGACATGGTCGCTGCGCGCCGCAGCAAACAGGATCGCCTCCATTCGTACACCGAACGCTTCGGCCGCTCCCGAAAGTAGCACATGGCGCACCGCTTCGGCCCCGACCGATCCACCCGGCTCACGTGTCGTCAGCACCTCATGGCCGAGCGCCCGCAGAGAATCGGCGAGCAGGCGCAACTGGGTCGATTTGCCGGCCCCTTCCCCGCCCTCGAATGTTACAAACAGACCTTTTGCCAGCGGCACAGTGCTTTCCTATATCGGCATGCGATTTGGCCCTGTTTAGCCGATTGGTCCAGCCGATGAAACCGTCAGCACCGGTTTTGTTACAGCCAGAAGAAGAGCAGTTCCTGCAGGGCGTCGAGCGCTCGGCTCGCCAGAGTGCCTTGGCCCACCGCCCCGGCCGTCTTGACCGGAACCTCGCGCAGCAACCGCTCGCCGTTCCAAAGCCGCACCAAGCCGACCACGGCTCCAGCCTCTACCGGTGCGCGCAGCGGCCATTTGTAGACGACACGGGCCGTCAGGCGCTCCGGGTTGTTGACCGGCAACAGCACATCGACCGGGCCGCCGGCCACGAGCGCCACATGGGAGGTTGCCCCGCCATAAACGCTGGCCTCGCCGATCACTTCGCCGTCGGCAAAGATCCGTCGCTTTTCGAATGCCGTCATCGCCCAGTCGAGCACCTTGCGGCTCTCCTCGATGCGCTCCTTATCCGTCTCCAGCCCGCCCATCGCGAGATAGACGCGGCGATCGCCACGCTGCATCGATGCCGCCAGCGAAAAGCCGTAGCCCTCCGCAAACCCCGTGGCGAGGCCGTCAACGCCGACATTGGCCGCGATCAACGGGTTCTTGTTGCGTTGAAGGATCTTGTTCCACTCGAATTCAGGCTGAGAGTAGAGCCGATAGAGATCAGCGTGCGCCTCGTGCAAATGACGGGTCAACGTCACCAGTTCACTCATGGTGATCCGGTTTTGCGGATCAGGCAGCCCAGTGGCATTGCGGAACGTGGCGATCGGCATACCGAGCTCGCGGGCCCGCGCGGTCATCTTGTCGGCAAAGGCGGCTTCGCTGCCAGCCATACCCTCGCCGAGGATGATGCAGGCATCGTTGGCAAGCTGAACCGCCACCCCCTGCAGCAAATCGGCCACGCGGATGCGTGACTTCAGCGCCGCAAACATCGTCGAGGTGCCGGACGGCGCACCGCCGGTGCGCCATGCGTGTTCGGAAACGTCGAAGACCGTCTCGGCCGAAAGCTCGCCCTTGGCGATCGCCTCGGCGACCACCTCCATCGTCATCAATTTGGCAAGCGAGGCGGGCGGAACGGGCTCGTTCTCGGCGCGGGAAAACAGGACGGTGCCGGTTTCGGCATCCACCAGCAGGATCTGCTTCGCCTTGGTGTCGAACGCCACCGGCTGCGTCTGGGCCGCCGCAGCACCCGCGAGCAACGCCGCACAGCAGAACGCGACCGAAAGCATCTTCAAGCGCATGGGAAACTCCGGTTTCCCATTGGGCATAGCAGCGTCGTCAGAATGGCACAACGCACGGGATTACCGGATCGACCCGGATCTGCCTTGGCGCTTGGCATGGGCAACGATGGATTCGGGTGTAAGCGGATTGGTCTCGACCATGATCGCTTCAAACGGCGATTCCGCATCGCTTACCCGCACTTCCACGTAGGCGGCCGCATAGGCCATGTTGCCGTCTGGCACCGGAATGTATTCCGGCCGCTCGCGCGGTATCGGCCCGATGTCCGGCAGCATGACGAACTCGTTCAGCGACTGCGGTGCAGCAAACTGCGGGACAGGCGCAGCAAGGGCCGTGATCGGGCCACCGGTATCAAGCGATGACTTTGATGGAATGGTCAGCGTTCCCAACTGGTTGCGCATCGGCTCATTCGAGGCAACCATCACGCCGGTCGCGATCTGGCCTTCCGGCATGACGCCGGGGCTGCGATCGCCCTTGGTGACATAGGACGCCATCAGATATGGCATATCGTTGCCTTCGAGCGGTGCGCGGCCGACATATTGCACACGAACTTTGGCGCTGCCCTTCTGCTTGATATCGAGCAGATCTGCTGTTTTCGACGATACGTCGATGATACGGCCGTACTCATAAGGACCGCGATCGTTCACGCGAACGATGACCGATGTGCCGTTTTCCGTATTGGTAACGCGCGCATAGCTCGGCAACGGGAATGTCGGATGGGCCGCCGAAAGATGGAGCTTGTCATAGACTTCGCCATTGGCGGTTAAGCGACCGTGGAAAGCCGAGCCGTACCAGGACGCGACACCTGTTTTGTTGTAGCCGAAATCTTCCTTCGGCTGATACCACTTGCCCTTGACCTGATAGGCCTTGCCGACTTGGAATCGGCCGCCGCCCTTCGGGATATTCTTGCCGGTGGCGACACGGGGGCTTGCCTTCACGCCGTAAACCGACTCGGCGAAGTATTCTTTGCTTCTCGGCTTGCTCTTCTTGATACTGGACGTGGATCCGCAAGCCGCAAGCGTTGCGCAAAGCACGGGAACCGCCGCAAGGCGCAGTCCCTTGATCAGATATGCCGCATTTTTACTGGATGTCATCTGTCCCACAACATCATTCGAACAAGCCGTACTCGAAACCTTCCACTCTTGCCCCCAGCGGAAATCTCGGCGTCCCGAAACGGAACAGTCGAGTAATCATGACAGCAACAAGGCAAAATTGCGAACCGGCGAATGGCCAGCCGCCCGAAATCTCCAGTTATGGTTTACGAATGGTTATGGCGACGAAGTGAGCAGCGGATCCGCTGAGAAAATCTTGCAGCCCGCGCATGTTAAATCTTGCAAAGCGGCAAGGCTTCGCGCAATAACGCCCTGCCCGGAGGAGTGGCCGAGCGGTTTAAGGCACCGGTCTTGAAAACCGGCGTGCGTGAAAGCGTACCGTGGGTTCGAATCCCACCTCCTCCGCCATCGACTGCCTCATTTTTCTCCACCCGTTACTGAGTTGCACCGCCAAGCAGGTGTTCCGACCGCGGCCGCATACCAGTTTTGCGGGCAACGCCCGCCATCGCAGCAACACAGGCGCGTGCAATTGCCAACCTGCAGCCAGGTCCGCTTGCCATCCCGGATGATTTGAGGGAGAATCCGATTCCGGCCCCTCGAGGCCTGGGCAATCTCCCACAACTGGAGAAAACCATGCCTCTTAAATATCTGATGACAGCCGCTTTTCTCGCTGTTCTGACGCTTTCCGGATGTGCAAGCACCGGCGATGCGAACACAACCTATGCGCAATGGCAGGGGCCATTGCCCGTGCCCGATCCGTCTGCCGCAAGTCCGGGCGGTTTCCGTCTCAGCTACTGAGTTTCATGACAGCAGCGCGCATCCAATACGACAGGCCAATGGCGCGGTAGCGCGTTAGACCTGCTGCATGATTTCCCCCTGTAGCAATCGGCTCCGAACGGAGCCCGTGCACGCGGTCGCTCTGCACTCCATAGTGCTTGGGGATGTAACTTGCGGTTCGCGCAAGACCCTTCAAACATTTGCTCTCGCTGGCTTCAAAGCTGCGAAGCGCACCTGCTGGTCTGCTAGCCGAAAAAGGCAAGGACTGCCGTTGTCCGACGCGGTGCCACATGCAAATCGCCTTGCATCCAATCGCAAGCACTGACTCCCATTTCATTAGGGAGGCTTGATGTATTGGTCATCCAACAGTCAAGGAACTGAGCGATGCCCACTTTCATCATCGAGCGCGACGTGCCAGGCGCTGACAAGCTCAGTCAGGACGACCTCTGTGCACTGTCGGCGAAATCCAATGCTGTCGTCGCCGATCTCGGCGTGCCGTACACATGGATCACGAGCTATGTCGCCGGCGACAAGCTCTATTGCGTCCACGAGGCACCGAGCGCCGACGTCATTCGCGAACACGCCGAACGCGGCGGGTTTCCGGCCAACAGAATAACGGAAGTCGCCGCCGTGATCGGGCCTTCGACAGCATCTCAAGGACGCGGCAAATAGCCGAAGCGGTGTTATAATCACCGCGGGCGGGACATCGGCGTCATGACACCCCCGAATCGCCGCCCGGGCCAATGCTCCCCGCGCGCCGTCATTGACTTCCGGCGGCATCAATGCAGGCTAGTCTGCCGGTCATTCGGCGCCCATGAGGGTTCCCCGGCACACCTTTTCAAGGAGACGATCATGGCAAAGGGTCAAGTGCGAAGTAACCGCGAGGTTAGAAAACCCAAGAAGGACAAGGCCGTCAAAGCCGCCGTTACGACAGAAGGCTCACAGGTGAAGCTGGCAGGCAGCAGCTTTTCGCTCGGCAAGAAAGACAAGAAATAGGACAACCGCCTCTAACCTCTCGAACCAAATAGTCGGGAGAGTTTTGTCAGTGACCAGTTGGACTGGGGGTGCACGTCTCCGCACACCCTGCGTGACTGGTCGCCGCAATGCCAGAAACCCCAGCACGCTTGCACGTCGCGCGCCCCCCCTGAAATGCAAAGATCATTGCGGGCGGCAGCACTGGCCAATCGCTTCCCATGTCTGCTGCCAGGCCTGATCGGCCGGCGACACGCCGCATGTGGTAGGCGTCGGAAGATCGAGAACGCCGACACGCACCCTGTTCATGCAAATCTTTGTGCCTTCCCTGCCACACCGTGAGCAGCCGTCATCACCTTTGGCAAAGAACTGTTGAACACGGCACAGTGCCCGGCATGCTTGCTGGACTTTGGAACGAAAGCGCGGTTCACATCGTTAACCAAACTATCGGCACCACCTCTGATCTAGCGGACGTTCACCGTGCTTGCAGCCTTGCTTATCGCCTCGATTATCGCATCGCCTAACATCGCCCTCAGCGCTGCTACGGTCGACGACCTGCAAGCCGATTTCGAAACCGCCGTGCCCTGCCAGCAGATCGATGGCCGGAACGTTTGGAAGGGAACGATCGCCTACTATATCCAGTCCTTCGTCTATCAAGGCGACACGCCCGTAGCGACCGACGCGGCGGACGCCGTCCTGCCGGAGGACAACTCGGCTGAGACCGTCAAGGAGTTCGAGGACGCCTGTTCCGCCACGCAGCCGGCTTGAACCACTCTCTCCTTCGCGACGCTCGCCCAGCAATCGCTCAATGCCAGTCTATTTCCACTTCGCTCCATCGACGGTGGCGCAACCGAGCGGCGTTGCGAGAGGTAAGCTTGAGCCGGTCACAACCCCAAAGATTGATCGGCCCCGGCATTGCCGCATTCAACGCGATGCCGACTTCGTCGAACGGACTCTCCCTGTTGTCCACATATTGATACCAGCGGAACCCAAGGACCGCGGTCGCCGGAACAACGATCGTCAGCAGGATTCGAACCAGCTTCTTCATTGCACCCTCATTGCGTAAACGGAACGAGGCATATCGGCGCCTTGCGGCACGCGCAGCGTCTAGTTGGCCGATGCGCGCACGCTTGATCCCACATTCACGGAATTTTAGGCACTTGCGGAACACATATGGAACAGATAGTGTCTGTTCTTGATTTGTTTCACGCTTCTGGAGCGACTTGCCATGCTGACCCGCAAGCAACAGGAATTGCTTCTTTTCATCCACGAACGAATGAAGGAATCGGGTGTGCCGCCGTCTTTCGACGAGATGAAGGATGCACTCGACCTGGCTTCAAAGTCGGGCATTCACCGGCTTATTACGGCGCTGGAGGAACGCGGTTTCATACGCCGTCTTCCCAACCGCGCCAGAGCGCTCGAGGTCATCAAGCTGCCGGAAGCCTATGCAGCAAGCGCCCAACCCCGTCGCGGGTTTTCCCCGAGCGTCATCGAGGGCAGCCTCGGGAAGCCGCCGGCCCCTGCCCCCGCCGCGAAAGCGCCGCCGGTTGCTGACAACAGCTCCGTGTCGGTTCCGGTTATGGGACGCATTGCCGCCGGCGTTCCGATCTCGGCGATACAGAACAACACTCACGACATCTCCGTTCCGCTCGATATGATCGGCAGCGGCGAGCACTATGCCCTTGAAGTGAAGGGCGATTCGATGATCGAGGCCGGCATCTTCGATGGCGATACGGTGATCATCCGCAATGCCACCTCGGCCAATCCCGGCGACATCATCGTCGCGCTCGTCGATGATGAGGAAGCAACGCTGAAGCGCTTCCGGCGCAAGGGCGCGTCGATTGCGCTCGAGGCGGCCAATCCGGCCTACGAGACGCGTATTTTCGGCCCCGACCGCGTCAAGATTCAGGGCAAGCTCGTTGGCTTGATCCGCCGCTACCACTAAGCCTTGCTCAAGCCAGCTGCCTTCGTGCTGGCCTGCCTTCCTCTTCCTTGAACGTCTCGCCACCTTGGGGTAGCGAGACGGGCATCTCCAACTCGTGCGGCTTGCACGCTCGAAAAATGTTACTGGTGAATCGAGTACTCGCCCAGTTCGCAGAGGTCCTGCGTGTCTTCAGTCGTGTCGAGACCGGAGCCTTCTTCGAATTCAAAGCGCATGTCGTATTTGCAGACATCACGTCCGTCGGCGATGGTGATTTCCATGCTTTCGCCCGGATTGAGTACCTGCCGCCCGAAGACGTCGTCCTCCCACTGATCAACACCGACCGGCGACGTGTAGAAGTTCGTCAGAACCGCTTCCGTCTTGTTCTTCAGCTGAAAGACGAGATCCTCAGCGCTTGCGGTGGCCGTCGACGCGGCAAGAACGGCAAGAGCAGTCAGGGCGATCTTACATTTCATTTTATGTCATCTCCTCCATTGTCGGTTTTGTTTGACACTACCTGTACGGGTCGTGCCGCCGGAATATTCATTCCCGAACCCGTCTAGAGACAATATTCCTTGCACTGACAATACCAGCCGAGTCACCATTTCGGGGTGTGTCCTTGGCAGGCCATGCAGGTTGACGCCTGTTCGCGCGCACGGCAACGCGGATGGGCCACGACCGACTTATGGCGCGGCTTATCTTCAAACCCATGCTCGCCGTAAGCAGGGGCTGGCGGGTGTCATCGCTCGCCGCATCACCCCACCCCACCCCACTATCTCCACCGTGTGCGGCGCAGTCGTCTGCGTAAGGTAGATTTAACCCAGCAATCAATTCCCAGGGAGTGGACGCCGGGCCAATGGGGCCATCGTCGCACAGGCATCGGCAATCGGTCGGCGACTAGCTTTGCCGGGCAAGATGCCGAGCGCGCACGCCTCGCCACGGCGGCGGGGCCGCCCGCTTTAGTTGGGACGGAATCGGCAAGCAATTGCTGGCGGTCGAGGATAACGAAGCAGGAGGAACGGGGAACAAATTCCCACATATAGAAAAAGCGTGGCAGGTGCTGCAATTGAGCACCCTGAATTACAACGCAAAATCAAATAATTAGGTGTGGCTTTGGAGGCCTCGCCCGGAATTGAACCGGGGTACAAGGATTTGCAGTCCTCTGCGTCACCACTCCGCCACGAGGCCTCACCGACTGAGATTATCAAGTCGTGGCGAGCGTTTAGAATGAATATAGACAGAGTGCAAGAGGGTTCATTCTGAATGCGATCCTTTTTTCATCCTGAACAAGCGTTTCCATTCCGTTCTGTGGATTGCGGCTGCATGCCCCAGCCCTACCCTCTTTTTCGAGAAGAACGGATATGATCATTCGAGCCCCGGTCCTCCCCCGCGGAACGACAAGGCAGTTGACCGGCGCCGTCTGCGAACACGGCGCGCAGAGTCGGACGAATAGACATCCTGGGCCGTCCGGTGCCAGCTTCGCACGCAGCGCCGCCGCTCAGACTTTCACACCTCATGAAGATTCGACGTGTTTGGCTGCCGCCCGATGACGGCAACATTTTCTCGCTGGACGTTTTTCCGGCGCATCGCCGACAGGTTTTGAGCCGCAGCGCCGGATCGCTCCTTCACGGCCGCGGAGGCGCTTTCGCCAGGATCTAGCACCACGGCGTTGACCGTCCCTTCCAGGGGCGAACCAGGCCTTCCGAGACGAGAATGTTACCGAGCGAACGGCCGTCGCGCATCACCACGCGCAGCTTCTCGCTGGTCTTGTCGTCGTCCCTGCCGATCGCTTCGATCAGCCTGAAATCTCCAGAGTTCAACAGTTCACGCAATCGCTGCTTGGCGTAAAAGCCGCGTGCGCGCTCGCCATCGCAACTTGCCTGCTTGATTCGCGGGGCGTCGATATCGGCGACGCGGATCGCTTCACCTTGATAGCGGAACGTGGCACCGTCGATGACGCAGTTGTCGTTGCGGATACCGCAGAAATAGAACTGATTCGCCTTGGCCTGGAGGGCTGCTGGCTGCGCGACAGGGCGCTCAATCGGTGTTGGCGCGGCCAACCCGACGTTGACTGCGGGTATCGGTCCGTCGACAGGCTTCGCCTTGTGTGCGGCCGGCGGCACGGCGGCACGAACCTGTGCTTTCGGCCGATCTTCCGCTCTGGATGTCGATGTAGACTTGGGTGCCGATGCGAACACACCCGAAACGCCCGGCAAATCCGGCAATTGTCCGCGGTGGTCATAGGCAACGACGCCACCGACTGTCAGCACAGCGGCGAGATACCAGGGCAGCATGCCGCCTTGCTTTTTTGTCCGGCTGCCGCGGCGACGCCCGCGGCGTGTCGTGGTCTTACCCATTCCACCCCATCCTTGATCCGGCCGGCATTATGCTGCCGATCCGTTGCCGAATGGTTTTCACCGACAGCCCGAAAGCGGGAGTTTGAATTTGAGTGCACGACCTTTGGGATGGCGCAACGGAGTACGGCGGCCCACGAGCTTTTCACTCCGAAGGTGCTACGCGCAGATCGTCGCCGCAAAGCGCGGCAACGTTCAAGAGCGTATCGGCAACAAAGGCAAACTGCCCGCCAAGCAAACTCCACGACCATGAACCGGTGTGGACGAGCCGATAGGCCAGACTTGCCCTCCCTCGCCCGGACAGGTCTGCATCCCTGTGGTGCGACGCCACATTGACGTGGGCGGCCATCACAAAAGAATCATTACTTGTTCGAGGCGTCCGTCCCGTTGCGGCGGCGCGCCCACCACACGGCGAACCTGCGCCGGAGGCGGCGAACCGACGGAATATCATGCGACAGGACAAGCAGCCCCAAAGGCACCATCCAGAAGCCGAGCACCGGCAGGAAGCCGAGAAAGCCGCCGAATACCAAAAGCCCACCGACTAGCATGCGCAGCAGCGGCGATTCCGGCAGGGTAAGGCGCCATTTGCCCAACACGATCTGCCGAGTATGCGGGTCTATGCCGAAATGCGTCTGTTTTCTGTTTTTATTCATCATTCCCGATCCGGCTGCGTTTCCCACAATTGGGGGCTTCTCCACAGGCTCGCAACAAAACTTGTCACTTTTTTTGAAAAAACCGCTTGGCAAATCGGAAAAGCATTTGTATTAGCAGCCTCACTTCTGCAGGACACGCCGCGCAGATGATCCCTGGTAGCTCAGCGGTAGAGCATTCGACTGTTAATCGACAGGTCGCCGGTTCGAATCCGGCCCGGGGAGCCAGTTTCTAAAAGAGCCATTCGCGGTAACGCCCGAATGGCTCTTTTTCATTTTGCGGCCATGGTACCAGCGACGCCTGCCTTGTTCCTCCGCCATTGTTTCCGGGAATGTCAGGAGCGCCAATTCGACAGCGCCGATTCTGATCTGGTTTCGTCGAGATCTACGCCTTCACGACAATCAGGATGATCGCCGCTTCCTTCCTGATCAAGGACCTGCTCGTCGACTGGCGGCGCGGAGAAGCCTGGTCCGCGACACGTTGGTGGATGCAGACCCTGCCTCGAACGCCGCCAGCTGGCAGTGGGTGGCAGGATCAGGCGCCGATGCCTCGCTATTTTTCCGCAACTTCAACCCCATGCTTCAGGGCGAGAAGTTCGATCCGGAGGGGCTGTACGTGAAGCGCGTCGTTCCGGAATTGGCCGAGCTTGAAGCCCGCTATACCCACCGGCCGTTCTCGGCCCCTTCTGCCGCACTTTCTGCGGCCGGCATCGCGCTTGGGATGACCTACCCCACCCCCATCATCGAACGCGCCTTTGCGCGCGACCGCGCGCTGGCCACGTTTCAAGAAATCAGAAACGCCACCCAAAGATCGCTACAATCGCACCGCCGCCGGTACAAATGCGTGGTTGGCCTCTTGCCGGATTATCGCTAGGCTCACGTTACGGATGCAACGATTGCCGGAGGGTGGTTTATGCATGATACAGAAGCCTGCTTTGCCGATTTCGACAACGCCGAGCTCCTTTCGACTGAAAACCTCTCACAGGTGCTGAAGGACTTTCCGCTCAAGGCCCAATTGGTCCTGCGCGGCCTCGTTCATCTCGAGGCCGGCGCGCTGGCGCTTGTGCTGCCCAGTGGCCGCCGGCTGCTGGTCAAGGGAAAGGTGCCGGGGCCGTGCGCCGCCGTGACGCTGAACAACTGGAATCTTCCGCACCGGGCAATCACCGGCGGCACCATCGGCGCCGCGGAAAGCTATATCGATGGCGATTGGGACAGCCCTGATGTCGGGGCGTTTCTCGAGCTTTTCCTTGTCAACGCAGACATCGGCAACAGATTCCCGAACCGGGCGGCCGGCCTGATGCGGCTGGTTGAGAAATTCCTCCACTGGCGCAATGCCAACACCAGGACGGGTGCCCAGCGCAACATTTCGGCCCATTACGATCTCGGTAACGCCTTCTACCGTGAGTGGCTCGACCCGAGCATGACCTATTCGTCGGCGCTTTACGCAAGCGGCGCCAACGATCTGCAGTCGGCCCAGACCGCCAAGTATCGAGCACTGGCCGAGGCAACGAATCTGCGGCCCGGCGACCACGTGCTTGAAATCGGCTGCGGCTGGGGCGGTTTTGCAGAATTTGCAGCGACCGAGATCGGCTGCAAGGTTACGGGCCTGACCATCAGTCGCGAGCAACTCGCCTTTGCCCGCGAACGCATACACAGGGCTGGCATCGCAGACCGCGTCGAGCTGAAGTTCCAGGACTATCGCGAAGAGAAAGGTCTTTACGACCGAATCGTCTCGATCGAGATGTTCGAGGCGGTCGGCGAAAAATTCTGGTCGACCTACTTCTCGCAGTTGAAGCGCTGCCTGAGGCTCGGCGGCAAGGCCGGCCTGCAGATCATCACCATCAAGCCGGAAGCCTATGAGGAATACCGGTCCAATCCGGACTTCATCCAGAAGTACGTTTTCCCCGGCGGCATGCTGCCGACGCGCGAGCACCTGGTCGATCTCGGGCGCAACGTCGGTCTGCGCATGATCAACGATTTCGGCTTCGGTGGCGACTACGCCCGCACGCTCGGCGAATGGCGGCAGCGCTTCTGGTCGGTGTGGAGCAAGCTCGAGCCACTGGGCTTCGATCTGCGCTTCAAGCGCCTTTGGGAATTCTACTTCTACTACTGCGAAGCAGGCTTCCGCGCCCGCAACATCGATGTCCGCCAGATCGTCTTCGAGTGAGCGGACGCGCCGGCAGGCTTTACCGATCGCCCGACAACGCCTATGAGGCAACCGATCCAGATCTCTTCTTGAAGGTTCCTCATGCGCCTCGCATGGTTTTTCCTGGCGCTCGCCATCGCGACTGAAGTGGCGGGCCTGACGGCGATGAAGGCCGCGTCTGCCAATGGCTCCTACATCGGTCACGTGGCGATGTACGTCTCCATCGCGCTTTCCTACGTCTTCCTGGCAAAGGCCGTGAAGACCATTTCCGTCGGTGTGGCCTATGCCATCTGGGAGGGATCCGGGGTCGCGATCATCACGCTTGTTTCGGTGTTCGTGTTTGGCCAAGTGCTGACCGGCCGGGAAATGCTGGGCCTGTCGATGGCGGTGGCCGGCATCCTGCTCGTCAATGCGGGCGAACACCGCGAAGAGGAAGCTACGGCCTCCGAGGGCATCGTCGATGAGCGCGCCTAGCCTTTACTTCGTCTTTGCCGTCATCGCCGGCATCCTCGACGTCGCGGCCAATCTCGCCTCGACCAAATCGAATGGCTTTGCGCGCCGCGGCTGGGGCGCGCTGTCGATCGTTCTTGTGCTTGCCGCTTTCGCCTTCCTCGCAGAAGCGGTCAAGGGCATGGAACTTGCCATCGCCTATGCCGTTCTCGGCGCAACCGGGATTTTCGGGACGGCCATCTGCGGCCGGCTGCTTTTCGGCCAAAAGCTCAAGCCTATCGGCTGGGTCGGCCTCGCCTTGATCTTCGGCGCAGTTCTGGTGCTTCACACGGCCTGATGTGGCCGCCCCTTGGCGCCGGCGCGCTTCGTCGTCGCCATCGCCGGCGCCGCGCTTTGACGGCTCAGCCGGTCAACCAGCGCGAAGTAGACACCGTAAGGCAACAGCCGTGATATCTTTGCCATGGTCGTGGATCGTTTCGGGAAGCTGATTTCGAAATGTTTCGACTTCAGGCCCCTGATGATGTGCTCGGCGGCCTCGTCAGCGCTGATCGCGCCGGATCTTGGAAGTCCAGGACGGGGCGAGCCGATCGTGTCGACTAGGCCAGGGTTGATCAGTTGCAGGCGAATGCCGATCCGCTCCAGATCGGACTTCAGGCTCTCCGCCAGATTGATGAGCGCCGCCTTCGTGGCGCCGTAGGCGGCGTTGCCGGGCAGCCCGCCATATCCGGCAGCCCCCGACACGATGGCGATGTGGCCATGCCCCCTGGCCTTCATATGCGCCACAGCCGGCAACAGACAATTGACGACACCGTTCACATTGACCGCAAAGCTACGCTCAAATGCCTCGCGATGCAGGTCGTCGCCTCTCACGGGGATCGTCACGCCCGCCGTGAACACGGCGAGAGACAGGTCACCATGTTCATATTCGATCGATGCGAGCACACGGTCCATGTCCTGCGGGTCGGTGACATCACCGTCGAGAACGATGATGCGGCCGTCGGCGGCGGCTTCGTGTTGCAGGGCCACCAGTTTGTCGTGATTCCTGGAGGTGACGACCACCGAATAGCCGCCCCGAACCAATCGCAACGCCAGCGCTCTGCCCATTCCCGAACTCGCGCCCGTTACCCATGCCAACCCATGCTCGGAATTTGTCCTGTGCATACTCATTGCCCATACCTCGGCACGCACCCGCGCGGTGCACGCTCAACTCAAGGGGCCAAGGAATGACATGCCCGGCCCAGACCAGTCCCCTCCAATATCCAGCGCGCACTCAGAGCAGCCTCAACCCTAAGCTTTCCCCCGTGAAGACGTTTTTTGTTCGGGACAGGGCAGCGGTGAAACGCTATTTCTTGCCTGAGAAACAGGCTGAGCCGAAAACACGCCAATATTTCGGCGATCCGGCATCGTTCTCAATGTTCGCCGGCCACTCGGCGTTTTTCTTCGGTAACGCGGCCAGCTTCGGCGGCCGTTCTCAAGCACGAGGTTCTGCAAATGGCCATTCTTCCGTCCGTCCTTGAAGCAATCGGCAATACGCCCCTGATCCGGCTGAAGACCGTATCCGAGGCAACCGGCTGCACGATCCTCGGCAAGGCGGAATTTCTCAATCCAGGACAGTCGGTGAAGGATCGCGCCGCGCTCTGGATCATCCGAGAGGCGGAGAAGGCCGGGCAGTTGAAGCCGGGTGGCGTCATCGTCGAAGGGACTGCAGGCAATACCGGCATCGGTCTCGCCCTCGTCGGCCAAGCGCTAGGTTATCGGACGGTGATCGTCATTCCGGAAACCCAGAGCCAAGAAAAAAAGGATGCGCTGCGTCTTCTTGGAGCAGAACTCGTCGAAGTACCGGCTGTGCCCTACAAGAACCCGAACAACTACGTGAAGATCTCCGGGCGTCTGGCTGCTGAACTCACAAAGACAGAGCCGAACGGCGCCATCTGGGCAAACCAGTTCGACAATGTCGCCAACCGTGACGCCCACGTCGCGACCACGGCCCCCGAAATCTGGCGTGATACGGACGGCAAGGTAGACGGCTTCATCTGCGCGGTCGGTTCCGGCGGTACGCTTGCCGGCGTGGCACAAGGCCTGCGGGCGAAAAACCCTTCGATCAAGATCGGTCTTGCCGATCCGGACGGTGCGGCACTCTACAATTACTACGCGCACGGAGAGTTGAAGGCGAGTGGAAGCTCCATCACCGAGGGCATTGGCCAGGGCCGCATCACCGCCAATCTCGAAGGTTTCACGCCGGACTTTTCCTACCAGATCTCCGATGCCGAGGCAGTGCCGCTAGTCTTCGACCTGATCGAACGCGAAGGCATTTGCGTCGGCGGGTCGACGGGTATCAACATTGCCGGCGCGGTCAGGCTCGCCAAGGAGCTCGGTCCGGGACATACGATCGTGACGATCCTTTGCGACTATGGTAACCGCTATCAATCGAAACTCTTCAACCCGGACTTCCTGGCCTCGAAGGGCCTGCCTGTACCAGCCTGGTTGAAGGGGTCTTCAAGCATCACCGTTCCATACGAATCAGTTGGATAAGATTTGCAATGACCAAGACCGTGACTGCCCTCTTCCGCGAAGATTTCTATCTTTCGACTTGCGAAGCAAGCGTGACCGGAATTCTGGAGGATGGCGGGATCGAGCTTGATCAGACCTGCTTCTACGCCACGTCGGGCGGGCAGCCGGGCGACACCGGTTTCCTGGAGCGCAGCGATGGCGGCCGCATCGACATTGCGATTGCACGCCACGGCGCCACGAAGGACATCATCGTCCATGTGCCGGCGGGGGGACAGTCCGCTCCAGCCGTCGGCGAAAAGCTGGTCCTGCATATCGACTGGCCACGCCGCTACCGGCTGATGCGCATGCACACGGCCTGCCATCTGCTCTCCGTGGTCTGTCCCTTCCCGATCACAGGCGCAGCCGTCGGCGAAGACGAAAGCCGCGTCGACTTCGACATGAGCGAAACGATCGACAAGGACGAAGTGACGGCGGCGCTAAAGAAGCTCATCGACGAGAACCACCCGGTCTATCTGCAGTGGATCACCGACGAGGAGCTTGCAGCCAACCCCGGCATCGTCAAATCGAAGAACGTCCGCCCGCCCATCGGTCTTGGTCGCGTCAGCCTCGTCTGCATCGGCGAAAACTCGGCGATCGACAGCCAGCCCTGCGGCGGCACACATGTGTCCGAAACGCAGGAAGTCGGCGAGATCCACATCGCCAAGATAGAGAAGAAGGGCAAGGAAAACCGCCGCTTCCGCATCCGCTTCGGCACGCCAGACGACCGCCAGGCAATCTGAACAGGAGATACGACCATGACCAACAACAAAAGCACTTTCGTCGTTTCCCCGGACTGGTTGTTGCAGCGGCTCGCCGATCCCTCCATTCGCATCCTCGATGCCGCCTGGTACTTGCCGGTGCAGAACAGGAATCCGAAAGCGGAATACGACGCCGGCCACATTCCCGGCGCCGTGTTCTTCGACCAGGATGCGATCGCCGACCACACCAGCGGCCTGCCGCATACGCTGCCGACACCGGAGGCCTTCGCCAAAGCCGTCGGTGCGCTCGGTGTCAGCGAGACCGATACGATCGTCGTTTATGACGGTCCGGGCATCATGACCGCGCCGCGCGTGTGGTGGATGTTGCGCATCATGGGCGCTAAGGACGTCTATGTGCTTGATGGCGGCATGGACGGCTGGAAGAAGGACGGGCGCCCGGTGACGTCGGAAGTGCCCTCGCCCACGCCCGTCACGTTCAACGTCACGTTCGCGCCCTCGGCGGTAACGTCATTCGAGCGCATGAAGGACATCGTGCAGTCGGGCACGATCCAGATTGCCGATGCGCGGGGCACCGGGCGCTTCCTCGGCGAGGAACCGGAGCCGCGCGCTGGAATGCGCTCCGGCCACATGCCGGGCGCACACAGCTTGCCTTCCGGTATTTTCTCCGAGAACGGCAAGTTCAGGGATCTCGATACGCTGCGCAGGACGTTTGCCGATGCGGGGGTCGACCTTACCAAACCCGTGGTGACAACCTGCGGCTCGGGTGTCACGGCGGCGATCATCACGCTTGCGCTACAATCCCTCGGCCATACCGACAATACGCTCTACGACGGCTCCTGGTCCGAATGGGGTGGCCGCGCCGATACCGCCGTTGTGACCGGCAGCGAGTGACATCATGCGCCCTCCCAAGCTCGCCTCACTGACCGCGCATGTCACCGAACTGGAAATGACGACACCGCCCAAGCAGAGCTTGCCGATGCCCGTCAACATCCACACGGCAATCCTGCGCGTGTCCGACATCCCGCTCAACTACTACAGGTTCCTCTATCTGCGGGTCGGCAAACGCTGGCACTGGGCCGATCGCATCCGCATGAGCGACAAAAAATTGGCTGCACTGCTTGCCGACAAACGCACGAGCGTCACGGTGCTCTATGTCAACGGCGCGCCTGCCGGCTTCTTCGAGCTCCATCAGGCCGAGGACGACGTCGTCGAGCTCACCCATTTCGGGTTGATGGAGCACGCCTTGGGGCTTGGCCTCGGCAAATGGTTCCTGCTGCAGACGCTGTTTGCCGCCTGGACCTTGAACCCGAGCAAGGTGACGGTCACAACCAACAATCTCGATCACCCCCGGGCGCTCCAACTCTATCAGCAATTCGGCTTCTCGCCTGTCGCCACCCGCGAGGCGACCGTCGAGCCGCTGACGGACGAAGAGTTGCTGGCCTTCGCGAAGAATCTCTGACCTCGGCGCATTGGCACGTTCCGGGTGTCGCCACCGCACCGGTGGGAGCACAGTGTCCATCGAATGATCCCAATCGATCTGGAGATGCACCATGGCCCTGCGCTATATCCCGATGTCCACCGATCAGGCCGAGCGCCTGAGACATGGCGGAAAAGATGCCTATGGCAACCCGCCGGAACGGCATATATCCGACGGCGATGGCGTGCCCTGCCGGCATTGCCTTCGTAACGTCGAGGCGGGCGACGCCTATCTGATCTTCGCGCTGCGACCCTTCACGTCGCTGCAGCCCTATGCCGAGACCGGTCCTGTCTTCATACATGCCGACGAATGCCCGACCTATACCGAAAGAGCTCGGCCACCCATCCTGAGATCGAGCAAGGACTATCTGTTGCGCGGTTATGGCAGCAACGAACGCATCATCTACGGGACAGGCGGTGTGGTTCCCACCGAGCAGCTCGAAGCCCGCGCTGAAGCCCTGCTCGCCATGCCCGAGGTGGCAAGCGTGCATGTACGATCGGCCAAGAACAATTGTTATCAGTGCAGAATGGAGCGCGCCTGAAGCGCCGGACCGGTTTTGGCCGGACCGGCACCATCACAGGCTTCAGGCGACGTTGAGTATCGCTTCCGGCGCATAGGCGTCATAACCCAGCGCTTCGGCCACGGGGGCGTTGGTCACACGTCCGCGGTGAACGTTGAGCCCGGCGCGCAGGTGGCGATCCTCCGCAACGGCCTTCAGGCCGCGATCAGCCAGTTGCAGGCCGTAGTGCAGCGTCGCGTTGTTGAGCGCATGGGCCGATGTCACAGGGACGGCGCCAGGCATGTTCGCAACGCAATAATGCACGATGCCGTCGACCTCGTAGGTCGGGTCGGAATGGGTGGTCGCGTGCGATGTCTCGAAGCAGCCGCCCTGATCGATGGCGACGTCGACGATGACCGCACCCTTCTTCATCCCGGTCAGCATTTCCCGCGTTACAAGCTTGGGTGCCGCGGCGCCTGGGATGAGAACGGCTCCGATGACCAGATCGGCAGAAAAGACCTCATCCTCAAGGGCGTCGATGGTGGAGTAGCGGGTGTGCACCCGGCCGCCGAAGATATCGTCGAGCTGGCGCAGGCGCGGGATCGAGCGATCGAGGATGCTGACGTCGGCACCAAGACCGGCGGCCATTCTAGCCGCGTGAAGGCCGACGACGCCGCCACCGATGATCGCGACCTTGGCGGGAAGGACGCCTGGTACACCACCGAGCAGAATGCCGCGACCACCATTGGCCTTTTGCAGCGACGTGGCACCAGCCTGTATCGCCAGGCGCCCTGCCACCTCGGACATCGGCGCCAGAAGCGGCAAACCACCACGCTCGTCCGTGACGGTTTCATAGGCGATGGCGGTGACGCCGGAACTCAGAAGCCCCTTGGTCTGTTCCGGATCCGGAGCGAGATGCAGGTAGGTATAGAGAATTTGGCCTTCGCGCAGCTGTGCCCATTCGGAAGGCTGCGGCTCCTTGACCTTGACGATCATGTCCGACTTTTCGAACACGTCCTTTGCCGTCGCGACGATCTTCGCGCCAGCGGCTCGGTAGGTATCGTCATCCGCGCCGATCCCCGCTCCTGCCTTGGTTTCAACGATAACCTCGTGGCCGTGAGCGACATATTCACGTACCGACCCGGGGGTCAGGCCGACTCGGTATTCATGGTTTTTGATTTCCTTCGGGCAACCGACACGCATCGAGCGTTCCTCTCCTGTTGTGGGCAATTTTGCCTCATTGACACCCGCTCAGCAAAACACGCGACGAAACGAATGTCCTTGCAAAGATGTCTCCGCAAAGGCAGTAATTTCGGAGAGTATTGCGCCGTTGGCCGATCTATTGGTGGAAATCGCGAATGAGTGAACTTGATGCCATCGATCATGCGATTCTGCGCATTCTTCAGCAGAATGGCAGGATTTCGAATGCCGATCTGGCAGCTAAGGTGGGGCTGTCACCATCGGCCTGCTCGCGCCGGGTCGACATCCTGGAGAAATCCGGCACGATCAGCGGCTACCATGCCCGCCTTGCCCACAAGGCGCTCGACTACCAGATCATGGTGATCGTGCATATTTCGCTGTCCGGGCAGTTTGCGAAGACGCTGGCAGAGTTCGAGGCGGCGGTAAAACTCTGCCCCAACGTTCTCGTCTGCTACCTGATGTCGGGTGAGTACGACTATATTCTCAGGGTGGCGGCCAAGGATCTGCAGGACTACGAGCGCATCCACCGCGATTGGCTCTCCGCCCTGCCCCACGTGGTCAAGATCAACTCCAGCTTTTCCCTGCGCGAAGTCATCGACAGGCCGAACGTCGGGATCTGATCGCCTGCGACTGCGTTAGCGGCCGACGACGCAATCGCGGCCACGCCCTTTCGCCGCATAGAGCCTGAGATCAGCCTGGGAAAGCAGGTGCTCGATCGCGACACCATCACGTGGCGTCGACGACAATCCGATGCTGGCTGTCACAGGCTTGCCATCAGGTGTGGAAATGCGGGCCGACACCGCATGCCGGATATCCTCTGCATGTTTGAGCGCATCGGCATGCGACAGTCCCGGACACAGCACGACGAACTCCTCGCCCCCATAGCGAAAGAGCCGGTCGCCCGGGCGCAAGCTCGTCTTCACCGCTTCAACCAGCTTCTGGAGGATACGGTCGCCCTGCTGGTGGCCGAAGCGGTCATTGACGCCCTTGAAATGATCGACGTCGATGATCAACAGGCTGACAGCGGCATTCGTGGCTGCGCTCGCGCGCAGCATCTGCGGCCCCTCGATATCGAAGCGGCTGCGATCGAGACATCCGGTCAGCGTGTCCTGGCCAGACCGCGACAGCAGGTCTTCATAGCGTTCGCGGAAGGTCAGATCGTTGAAGATATCGCCGAGCGGCCGGTCCGACATCGCCAGGAAAGGATGGCGCGAAACGTTGAGGTAAAGGCCGATGACGATGGCGTAGAAAGTGGCCGCCAGCATCTTCGCGATCCAACCGCCCCACAACACCTCGGTGGGCGCACCCTTCAGCCAGTGTAGAGCCGCATAAAATGCCAATTGATCGAAACTCAGGATCACGACACCGCAGACCAGGAAGCGGACGGTCACGAAACGGCGCAACCATTTTCCGAGACGCTCGTAGAGCAGGATGATCAGAAGCGTATCGAGGTAGAGAATCAACGTCCCCCACACCATCAGCCCACCCATCTCATCGATGAAGGCGATGTCGGCCGAACGACCGGGGACTATCGCGACGATCTCGTGCTGGCGCAACAGAAAGCTGAGAATGACCGTGAGCAAATTGCCGGCGAGCAGACCATAGATCGGCTGGCGGACGGTCGCTGCATCCTCCTTCACGTAAAGCAGCAGGATGACCATCAGCTTGCCGGAAAAAAGCACGACCGATCCCGGCGAGACGATCCCGAACGGCAGTTGTACGTAAAAGACCGCCGCCAGATAGGTCTCGATGAAATGCATCACACCCAGGGCAGCGACGAAAACGCCGAGACCCAACCGGGCACGAAGCTGCAACAGCCAGATCATCGCCGTGACGTAGACCAGTGCTTCGCCGACAAAAAGAATGAGATTGGCGTTGGGCATGCTCTTGAAAAGGTTCCGGTTTCGCCAGGCAAACCGTTAGGTGAAAATCTTAAGGAAGGCTTTATCCTGGTTGCATACGGCCTGGATTTGCAATGCGAGAATCAACTGCTTTGCGAAGTGTTGCCTTTCCGGCATAGTCGCGACCAACCCACCGTGGTTCGCGTATCGATGAAGAAACCGCGGATTGCACCCGCATCGACCGCAATGGCATTCATCAATGGAGGGCAAGCATGCAATCGACGACATCCCCGTTCCACCTCTCGCGCCGCTCGCTTCTGTCCGGCGTCGTCGCCTCCTCGGCACTCGTGATGCTTCACCCCTTCTCCGCACGTGCCGCAGCCAACCAGGCGCACCTGCGCATCATGGAAACGACTGACCTGCACGTTCACGTCTTTCCCTACGACTATTACGGCGACAAGCCGAATGACACGCTGGGCCTTGCGCGCACGGCCTCGATCGTCGACGCCATCCGGGCGGAGGCGACGAATTCGATCCTTGTCGACAACGGCGATTTCCTGCAGGGAAACCCGATGGGCGACTACATCGCCTATCAGCGCGGCATGAAGGATGGTGACATCCATCCGATCATCGCGGCGATGAACGTGCTCGGCTACGACTGCGGCACGCTCGGCAACCACGAATTCAACTATGGCCTGGACTTCATGTTCAAGGTGCTGAACGGCGCCAACTTCCCGCTCGTCTGCGCCAACCTGACCAAGGGCGCGCTCGCCGCCGATGCCCGCCAGGATCAATTGTTCCTCATGCCCTACGTCATTCTCGATCGCAAGGTGAAGGACGGCACTGGTGCCGAACATGCGATCCGGGTCGGCCTCATCGGTTTCGTGCCGCCGCAGATCATGACCTGGGATGCGAAGAACCTTGAGGGCAAGGCCGGCACCCGCGATATCGTCAAGGCGGCAGAAGCCTGGGTTCCGCAGATGCGCGAGGAAGGTGCCGATATCGTCATCGCGCTTTCCCATTCCGGCATCGGTCAGCAGGACTATGCCGAAAATCTCGAAAACGCGTCCGTGCCGCTGGCCGCGGTCGAAGGCATCGACGCCATTGTGACCGGCCACAGCCATCTCGACTTCCCGGGTCCGAAGTTCGACAAAATTGCCGGCGTCGACAATGCCAAGGGGCTGATTTCGGGAAAGCCGGGTGTCATGGGCGGTTTCTGGGGTTCGCATCTCGGCGTCATCGACCTGCTCATCGAACGCGAAGGCGGCGCCTGGCGCGTCGTCAGTTCCACCAGCGAAGCGCGTCCGATCTACCGGCGCGAGGAAAAGAAGGTGATCGCCGAGGTCGCCGACAAGCGGCAAGTGCTGGCGGCGGCACAAAAGGAGCACGAGGCAACGCTTGCCTATGTCCGCACCCCGGTCGGCAAGAGCGCGGTGCCGCTCTATTCCTACTTCGCCCTGGTCGCCGACGATCCATCGGTCCAGATCGTCAGCCAGGCGCAGACCTGGTACATCAAGGACATGCTGAAGGACACGGAGCACAAGGACCTGCCCGTGCTTTCGGCGGCGGCTCCGTTCAAGGCCGGCGGCCGCGGCGGCGCGGACTACTACACCGACGTTCCGGCCGGCGACATCGCCATCAAGAACGTCGCCGATCTCTATCTCTACCCCAACACGGTCCAGGCCGTGGTCATTACCGGCGAGCAAGTGCGCAACTGGCTCGAAATGTCGGCGGGCATATTCAACCAGATCAAGGCGGGTTCATCGGACGCCGCCCTGATCAATGGAGACTTCCCGTCCTATAACTTCGATGTCATCGACGGCGTGACGTACCAGATCGATCTTTCCGAGCCGCCCAAGTTCGACAAGGACGGCAACGCCGTCAACCCGTCATCCAACCGCATCAAGAACTTGAACTTCAATGGGCAACCGATTGATCATGAGAAGAAATTTGTCGTTGCGACAAACAACTATCGCGCCGGTGGCGGCGGCCATTTTCCTGACATCGCTGCCGACAAGGTAGTCTTCGTCGCGCCCGACACCAACCGCGACGTCGTGGTTCGCTACATCATCGACCAGGGAACCATAAACCCGGCTGCGGATGCCAACTGGACCTTCGCGCCGCTCGCAAACACCAGCGTCACCTTCGACAGTGGCCCGAAGGCAAGGCAGTTCCTGTCGCAGGTCAAGGGCGTGACGATCGAGGATGCGGGTGAAGCCGCCGAAGGATTTGCCCGTTTCCGCATCAAGCTGTGACGCTTCGTGCCCCTGCCAGCGGGGGCACGCTCTCCCCGGCATGGAGAGCGGAAGTGCCGCTGCCGGCAACTGGCGAAAAGCAGCAGCGCGGATGCTGAAGCAGCCATCCGTCCCGGCATTCGTGTGCCCACCGCGCTTACGGGCAGCGCGAGCTTTCAGTACGAAGAGACTGTATGTCTTTATTTTTACGGATAGGCTCCAGCGGCCTGCCGCTGACAATCACACCTGTCGGGTCTGTGCATCGTCGGCAAACAGCGATGGTCCGGTCTGGTCGATGATCTGGCGGCCTTTGCGGAAAGCGGCATCGATCGCGTCCTGCTCGGACGTAAAGAGATCGGCGCGGATAAAGCTGCGCACCCTCACGTCGCCTTCAGCGATCGCCTTCTCGATGCTGCCGGCTAGGCGAAACTGCGAGCCCTCGCGCATAGGCGTGGCGCGGATCGTGCACTCGGCATAGGCCTCGGCTTTCCCCGATGCGCCTTGAGCCTCGTTTTCACCAGAGCCGGAGCGGCCGAACAATTTTGAGAAAAATGATGCCATGAGCAAGACTTAGACGCGACGGCGAAAGCTGTCAAAGCCAAAGTGTCATCACGGCACCAGGCTCTCAGATCTCGCCGCTGTCAGATGATCAGATTGGACAGGATCTCGTTCTCGGTGATGTCCTGATAACGCAAGCCGGCAGCGTCGAACCGCGATTTGAGGATCGGGAAATTCTCCGCATGCTTTGTCTCGATGCCGATAAGGATCGAGCCGAAGTTGCGAGCGGATTTCTTCAAATATTCGAAGCGCGAGATATCGTCCTCGTCGCCGAGCAGGTTGAGGAAGTCGCGCAAGGCACCGGGGCGCTGCGCCATGCGCAGGATGAAGTACTTCTTGAGCCCGGCGTGCCGCATCGCCCTTTCCTTGACGTCGGGCAGACGCTCGAAGTCGAAATTGCCGCCAGAGACGACAGCGACGACGGTCTTGCCTTCGAGCTTCTCGCGCCCGATCGCGTCCAGCGCGGTGATCGACAGAGCGCCCGCCGGCTCGAGCACGACGCCCTCGACATTCAGCATGTCGATGATCGTCATGCAGATCGCGTTTTCCGGCAGCAGCATGACCTGATCGGCAGAGAAGCGCCGAAGGGCAGCGAAATTCAGATCACCGATCCGCCCTACAGCTGCGCCATCGACGAAGTTGTCGACCTGATCGAGCGTAACGACGCTGCCGGTTTCGAGGCTTTGCCTGAGGCTCGGCGCACCGGACGGTTCGCAAAAGACGAAATGGTCGGCGGCAACGTCGTCCTTCAGATAGCCGGTCACACCCGCCGACAAGCCACCACCGCCGACCGGTAGTACGACGAGATCGGGCCTGACGCCTTCGGGCAATTGCTCGGCAATTTCAGCGGCAACGGTCGCCTGCCCCTCGATGATGTCGAGATGATCGAACGGCGGCACCATCACGCCGTCAGTCGTTTCCACGTGCTCGCGCGCGGCCTTGTAGCATTGGTCAAAGATGTCGCCGACAAGGCGGATCGTGATGAACTCGCCGCCGAACATGCGGGTCTTGTCGATCTTCTGCTGCGGCGTGGTCACCGGCATGAAGACAACACCAGGAACACCGAAGTGTCGGCAGACGAAGGCAAAGCCCTGGGCGTGGTTGCCGGCCGAGGCACAAACGAAGGTCTTGCCTGTCGCACCGGCACCAAGCACCTTGCGGAAGAAATTGAACGCACCCCTGATCTTGTAGGAGCGAACCGGCGACAGATCCTCGCGCTTGAGGAAGATGTTGGCGCCGTAGCGGGCGCTCAGATGTTCGTTCAATTGCAGCGGCGTGGCTGGAAAAATATCGCGCATCGCCGTGGTTGCGTTGTCAACATCCTGCTTCGTCACGTGAGGTCATCCATTGAGTTTGCCGATGGCTGCCGCTATTGCACATTGCAGCGCCCGAGGCCATCGCTTTGACTCGAATCGACCGGCGGTGGACAATGTCGCCGCCTCGCGCCTCGCCAGATCATGTAGTTTCATTTCCAGGAAATCGAACGCTTGAACGCAACCCTGATCCGGCATGCTGTGCATATCGCGGCAATCCTTGGTCTCTACCTGTCGCTGGCGATGCTCGTACCGGCGATGGTCGATCTTTATTATGGCCATCCGGATTGGCAAATCTTTGCCGTATCCGCTTTCCTGATCGGTGGCCTGTCGGCAGCGACGTTCATGGCAACACGCATGGGGCCGCCGCCGTTTTCGAAGAAATTCGGCTTCCTGCTCGTCAATCTGCTCTGGGCCGTCTTTTCGGTCGTCGGCGCCATCCCGCTGTGGCTGTCTTCGCTGAAGCTCGACTTCGCGCAAGCCCTGTTCGAATCCGTCTCCGCCATCACCACCACCGGATCAACCGTCATCGTCGGCCTCGACGACGCACCGCCCGGGTTGCTCGTCTGGCGCTCGCTGTTGTGTTGGCTCGGCGGCATCGGCATCGTCGTGCTCGGCCTGTTCATCATCCCCTATCTCAGGGTCGGCGGCATGTCGTTCTTCAAGATGGAATCCTCCGATACCAGCGACAAGCCGTTCGCTCGCTTGGCAAGTTTCAGCCGCGCCTTCCTTCTCATCTATGTCTCGATCACGGTTCTCTGCACGATCGGTTACAAGATGGCGGGCATGAACCGGTTCGACGCCATCAATCACGCGATGTCGACGGTGGCGACCGGCGGCTTTTCCACCCATGACGCATCCTTTGCCTATTTCGGCAGCGTCCCGCTGCTGTGGACGGCGACGTTCTTCATGGCGCTCTGCAGCCTGCCATTCTCGATCCTGATTGTACTCGTCGTGCGCGGGCGCCTCGATGCGCTGCGCGACCCGCAGATCATCGTCTTCCTCGGATATCTCTCGGCCTTCTCGATCGCGGTGGCGATCTATCATCGCCTTGCCAATGACGTCGAATTTCACCTGGCGCTCGCCCATTCGTTCTTCAACATCACCTCGATCCTCTCGACCAGCGGCTACGCGAGCGAGGACTACAGCCTGTGGGGGCCGTTCGTGGTGATGGTCGCGTTCATCGCAACCTTCATGGGCGGCTGTTCCGGATCGACGGCCGGCGGGATCAAGGCCTATCGCTTCGTCGTGCTCTTCAACGCCATCCGCTCCGGCCTCAACAAGCTCATCTATCCCAATGCGATCTATGCGGTGCGCTACGGCAACAACACGGTCGATGCCGATACACAGCGCGCCATCTTCCTGTTCTTCACCACCTATATCCTGCTGTGGGTGCTGGGCAGCCTCGGCATGGGCGCGCTCGGCTACGATTTCATCACCGCGACTTCGGCGGTGATTACCTGCCTTTCCAACGTCGGCCCCGGTCTCGGCAGTCTCATAGGCCCAGCGGGCAACTTTTCGACGCTCCAGGATCCGGAGCTCTATCTTCTTTCGCTGATGATGCTGCTCGGCCGCCTGGAAGTGCTGACCGTGCTCGTGATTCTGACGCCAATCTTCTGGAAACATTGACCATTGCCACGCCGGCCTTATCGTCTTGACTCGATGCGGCAAATGCCGAAAGTCGGATCAACCGGACAAAGGGGAGCGTCATGGCGAAACATCGGTCACGGCTGGCGGTGCTGACCGCAGCAAGCATGCTCTGCATAAGTATCGAGGCAAAGGCTGGACCGCTTGTGGACGCCGCCACCAAGGCGGAACAACTGGCAACCTCCGGCGACGCAGCCAAAGCGCGGGAACTCCTGCGGCAGGCCGTCGGCGACTTTTCGCAAACCCTGCCGTTCTCGATCGGCAAGGCCGTCTTCATCACCAAGGAGCCCGCCGGCTACGCCATGTACGAGCCGAAGGAGGGCACCGTCTTCAAGACCGGCGAAGCACTCGTATCCTATGTCGAACCGGTCGGCCTGACCTGGAAGGATGCGACCACCAAGGGCAAGTTGGAGACGCATTTTACGGTCGATTTCGACATCCTCAATCCCAAGGGCGAGATCCTCGCCGGCCAGAAAGCATTCGGCGACTTCACCTTCACCGGCTATCTCAAGAACCAGGAGATCTATTCGACCCTGACGATAGATGTATCCGGAGCCCCGGCCGGCGACTACGTGCTGCGCTTCCATTTCAACGATATCAACAGCGGCAAGACGGCGACGATCGACCAGCCGTTCAAGATCGCGGGACCGTGAGACGATGGCCGACATGATTACGACGATCGGCTTCGATGCCGATGATACGCTTTGGCAGAACGAACAATTCTTTCGCCTCACCGAGGCGCGCTTTGCCGAACTGCTCAAGGACCACGCCGACACCGATGATCTCCCCGCACGCCTGCTGGCCGCTGAAAAGCGCAACCTCGACCTCTACGGTTTTGGCATCAAGGGTTTCGTGCTGTCGATGGTCGAGACCGCCGTCGACGTGACGGACGGTCGCGTACCGTCATCGGTGATTGCCGAAATTCTTGCCGCCGGGCGCGAGATGCTGGTCCACCCGGTAGAGCCGCTGCCGCATGTCAAGGAAACGCTCGAGGCGCTTCATGGCGCCTTCCGGCTGGTGATGATTACCAAGGGCGACCTCTTCGACCAGGAGCGCAAGCTTGCCGCCTCGGGATTGGGAGACTATTTCAACGCGGTCGAGATCGTCAGCGATAAGACGGTTGCCACATATGACCGCATCTTCACACGCCACGGCGACGGCCCATCGAAAAGCCTGATGGTCGGCAACTCGTTGAAATCCGACATTGTCCCTGCACTCGATGCCGGCAGCTGGGGCATCTACGTGCCGCATGCCCTCACCTGGGCATTCGAGGATCACGACAAACCCGTCGGCCATCCACGCTTCCGCGAGGTCGCCGATCTCGGTGGCCTGTCGGGTGTGCTGCAAACGCTGGACAAATAGCAGGCTCGCCATGAACCGGAGTGATCGTGACGAGCTGTAGAGGATGGTAGCCTAGCCCCTCAATGCAGCCGTTAATTGCTTATTGCGTGAGCTGACATCTTTCTTTGGGAGTCGGAGAAATGTGCGGGCATCCAGAAGTATGCATCACAGGAGAATCAGTATGGCGCAGCTAATCGGAGCCACCGTAGTAATGGCATTCACCAGCATATTGATCGGCTGGATTATCAGGCGATTCTCCGTCATGAGCATCTTTGCCTCTCGCCTTATCGGCTTGGCAGTCATGATGTTCGTCGCGCCGACGGTCTACTTTCTGACGTCGGGCACACCATACTTTCAGGCATTTTTCACCTACGGCCTTGGCGCGTTGATTGCCGGCGCAATTTTCCATTTCTCGCGATCGAAGCACCAGCCGTCGTAAGGGCCCCAAAGGGCGCCCCCCGTCGATGTCCCGATGACGTTCGCTCATGCCGTTGCGCCACGGAAATTGTAGCCTAGCGCGAACGGCTCGACGTCGCGGCAACACAGGTGCCCATCGCACTGCTCGCGGAATCGGCCGGATCTATGCTATGTGCCGCCACCAATCGAAATCGAGGTGATCGACATGGCCGAAAATTGGGAAAACCCCGTGACCTTGGCCCTGGAGGGGCCGGAAAAATACACGATCATCTCGAACACGACCGAAGCGTCCTGGGCAATGATCGAAGACTGGCCGCTGGAAGACAGCGCGCTCTTGACGCGGGCGCTCGATACATGCGCGGCGGTGATCGAGGGCAAGCAATCGGTGGAGGCCGCCCGCCAGGCCTTCATCGATGCTGCGCGCGAGGCCGGGATTCTCATTAAGGAATAACGTGGCAGCACGACCCGGTCGGTCGCGTCTGTGCATCTTCCGGTCTGTGGCATAGGAGACGACGCGCCGCCGACTTCAGGTGCCGCTCCGGCGGAAGCGACGGCTTCCTCCGCCGACGGCGCCAAATCTCCGCTGCCGGCTAAATTAGAATTGGTCGCGCCCACTTCAAAGCAACAGCTAAAACACGTCGAACGAGGGGCGAACATCCCCAGTACGAACCCGGCCTGCCCTCCTCCCAGTAACCCATTTGAGGGAAGAACAATTGGTGAAGATCGGCATCCACCACAGAGATTGCGGGCGCCGGGCAATCGTACGCCCACTTGCGTTTTCGGGTCGTGTGGGTGAACCTGCCGACCAGGACAGGTTGAAGCCGCTGCCGGGCAACCGGACCGCACAACAGCCCCAAAACTGGAGGACATCATGGCGATCAGACTTCTCACGGCAATGGCGGTAACAGCACTCTTGGCGATTTCAGGATGTGCGACCAGTGGCTCCGGCAATACGACCTACTCACAAGCCCAAGGGGTCGACCCCGATATCGATCCCACGGGCACCGCTAACGAAAGCATGGGTGCGGGTTACTAAACCTGACCCAGGCGACCAGGCTGGCGGTGGCCGACAGTCTGCCGGTACGGTTGCTCGCCAAAACTATTTCAACTTCTTGATGCAGGAAAAGTCGTTGACAGGCAGGGGGATAGATTCGTCCTCGATGCTACCGGCACCACAGCAGCGGGCGTGATGTACGCCACGTTCAGCTCCTATCCGAAATAGATTCGAGGCGCGGATAGCGCCATGGCTTGTCCCTCAAAAACTCCAGGAGAACGGCACGTAGCTTGGTGGAGAGGCGGCAGGATCGTGCGTTGGGCCATGAGCGTTTTTCTCGTCTTTGACAGCAATTCGACAGGCATCATTCAGTTTCAATTAAGCCTATTTCCCGGATAATGGGGACAATCATAAATTGAGGGAACCTCTGGTGGCGCTTCCTGGACCAGCTTTCATTCTCGCTCTCGTTGCCTTCATCGTTGTGGTGCCCCTTGCCGCCAAGAAAGCGGAACAGGGCCGGATATACAGCCACAGCATCACAACCAACTTCTGATTTTCACCCGTTGGTCATCCCGCACACCACTGGCGGGCGTCGCCGCAGTGGTATCGCTCGCGTTTGCGGGCTCTGCCTTCGCTGCCGTATCGTCGGCGCCTGTCGAAAACAGGCAGCCGTCAAGGCGAAGCACGAGGTTGAACTCGCCAGCGGGAGGAGTCGCGACCAACGTGTAAGCGTAGAAAGAGAGCCGCAAAGGCGTGGGGAGGCACCCAACAACGGCAAGACTACGTATTCAGGGCGTTAAATTTTACGAAAGGGCGGCCTTGGTCGCCCTTTCCGGATATTTTCACCCATGGCCGGGCGGAAGCTTCCGCTGACGCAAGCCGAGCTATCTCCATCGTCTGTACCAACCGCGAAACACGGACAGAGCAACGCACTCGTCAACGATCAATGGGATGTTGAAGCAATCATCCGCTGGAACCCTATGAGGCTCATTGAATACGGACGCGTTCCGCAAGCCGGGTTTCAAACTGGTGAAAGCGACACAGGCACATGAGCTGAACAACGAAAAATCCGTTGTGCAGGCCTTCCAAAACCGAAGAGCGCAAGGTACTGAAAACACTCAGTGCGGGCGTGGCGAAACTGGTAGACGCAAGAGACTTAAAATCTCTCGGCTTCGGCTGTGCGGGTTCGATCCCCGCCGCCCGCACCAGATGGCCGCTAAGGAAAATTCTTCACACACAATACTTCACCGCCGCCCGCTCAACGGACGGTTTGGCCTGCCGCCTTAAATCGATTTACCGCTCAGTGATAGTAGAAGCAGTCGCATTCGGCTCGCTGGACATCGTCGTGCCAGACCCTGACCGCCAGTTTCGTGCAGGCTCCCTTGTCCTCTAACCGCAAACCAAGCAGCGAAACCGCTGCGGCCTTCGGGTTGAGTGCATCGACTTCAATTGCCGACCCTACCTGCTGCACGCCGTTGCGGGCGGTCCAGGTGAAGATCTGAACGCTGTAGTGTTGCATTGAAAATCCTCCGCTATGCAGACGCAGTGGACGCAATACTCTCGCTGAACTCAGATAAAGATCGGACGGATAAAGGCACGTCCGGAAAATCTATCAACCGTCGTCGACGGTTGCCTCGGGGCGGTCGCCGCCATCGGTATGCTCGAAATGCCAGTTTCCTTTTTCGTCCTGGAAACTGATATCCTCGTCGTCGCCGCCGACCTGCTGCTCGGCTGCCACGGCCTTGGCGGCCGCCAGAGCCATTTCTCGGCTGGGAAAGGGTTCCGAAAAGGCGTCGGCTGCCTTGTAGGCCCAACCGCCGTCGTGGGGAACGATGGAGTACGTAATGCGCGCCATGCTTCTCTCCCTGCACTCCGAAAGGCAATCCCGCCTTTCGCGGGCCGTCCGCCCGGCCCAATATTCCTCCTCGTCAATGGCATTCTCATGCCGAACGGGGCGGATATTAACACAGGAACAGGCCGATAGGCCACTTTCGCGAATCAGAATGTGACAGGGCGTGTCAAGACGAGAAAGCGGCCCTTTGCAGGGACCGCTTTCTTTGCAATCTTTCAAGTCTTTTCCGCGGTTTAGGCCGACTGATTCGCCGCAATCCTGGCGACATGCTCACCCTGGTAGCGGGCGGTATTCAGGCAATTCCGCTTGATCACCGTCGCCGCGAAGACTTATCAACATGCGTCCGGCTGCCGGCAGCCGTACGGTTAACAGAGCCTTCTCAATTCTCGAGCAATCACGAGATACTACTGAACAATCGACTTACATAAGCAGGATCGCCAATGAGCAGCCCTAAGATCGTTACTGCCGCCATGGTCGCCATCGGCGACGAACTCTTGTCCGGCAGAACAAAGGACAAGAACATCGGCCATCTCGCCGACATGATGACGATGGTCGGGATCGACCTGCGCGAGGTCCGCATCGTTCCCGATGAGGAAGGGTCAATCGTCGAAGCCATCAACGCCCTGCGCGCACGCTACGATTACATCTTCACTTCAGGCGGGATCGGCCCGACCCATGACGACATTACGGCCGACGCGGTGTCGAAGGCCTTCGGCGTCAGCTGTATCTATGATGGGCGGGCGATGGCGCTGCTCGGCGCCATGTACGAACGCCGCGGCATGGAATTCTCCGACGCCCGCAAGCGCATGGCGCGCATGCCGGAGGGGTCGCGGCTGATCCCCAACCCGGTCTCCACCGCGCCTGGCTTTGCCATCGGCAATGTACACGTGATGGCCGGCGTGCCGCAGGTGTTCCAGGCGATGCTCGACGCAATCATGCCGGACCTGCAGACCGGCACGCCACTGCTCTCGCAATCGGTGCGTTCACCCTATGGCGAAGGCGATATCGGCACGCCACTGACCGAGGTGCAGAAGAACCATCCGGAGACCAGCATCGGATCCTATCCCAAGTTCGACGGCAAGGTCTTCTCCACCGATATCGTCGTGCGGGCCCGCGACCCGCAGGCTCTATCGGCCGCCGCCACAGATGTGCAGGCGATGATCGAGGCGATTACCGCATCCCGCGCCAAAGGCTGACGACCTGACGGAAGCAGCGGCAGATAGGGCTTGGGCGCGAAGCTCTTGCACATCGGCCGTCATTGCCGCTATTGCATGTCGACAAATCAGGATGAAGCGTCTGCGCCTGCCCGATCTGCCGGATGCTTCGCCCTTACCTCGTCCAGACAAGCCGGAGCCCAGAAATGTCCCTGCCCGATAAAGCCTTCCCCGTTTCCTGGGATCAGTTTCACCGCGATGCGCGTGCGCTTGCCTGGCGGCTGGCCGATCAGGGGCAGGAATGGCGCGCCATGGTCTGCATCACGCGCGGCGGCCTGGTGCCGGCGGCCATCATCTGCCGTGAGCTCAATATCCGCATGATCGAGACGGTCTGCATCGCCTCCTACCACGATTATGACACACAGGGGCAGATGAAGGTGCTGAAAGGCATCGCGCCTGAGATCGCCAAGGACGGCGGTGAAGGCGTGCTGATCATCGACGATCTGACCGATACCGGCAAGACGGCAGCCGAAGTTCGCGCCATGCTCCCGAAGGCGCATTTTGCCGCCGTTTATGCCAAGCCCAAGGGCCGGCCAATGGTCGACACTTTCGTCACCGAAGTGAGCCAGGACACCTGGATCTACTTCCCTTGGGATCTGGGCTTCACCTATCAGGAGCCAATCGCCAAGGGAACGCGCGGTTAACACCGGCATCCGCCCTCGGCTTGCGCTGGCGAGCCGAGGGGCTTTATTTGTCGCTCAGTGACGACTGGGGCCAAACGCTTCAGCCAAGCGACGGGATCGACGCAACCAATGTCTCGGCAGTCAACCCTGTCCCGGCCTTCGTACCGGCAGCGCCATGGCGCCAGACACCGGCGGCTGCCGCCTCGAACGCCGGCATGCCCTGCGCCAGGTGCGCGCCGATAATGCCTGCAAGAACGTCTCCGGATCCCGCCGTTGCCAGCGACGGTGGAGCATTGGCATTGACAGCAACCGTCCCATCCGCACTGGCGATAACCGTATCGGCTCCCTTGTAGACAATCGTGGCGTGGCTCATCCGAGCCGCCGCCTGCGCCCTTTCGATCTTCGACAGTTTCTCGTCGCGGGCGATCTCGGGAAAGAGCCGGGAAAATTCGCCCTCGTGGGGCGTCATCACCACCCTGCCCGCAGCCGCGGCGAGCCGCTCGAACAATTCTGACCTGTGCTTCTGGAAAGAGGTGATGCCGTCGGCATCGAGGACGAGCGCGCGGCCGCATAGCTCAAGCGCAAAGTCGCGCGCTCGATCACCAACTCCGAACCCTGGACCAAGGACAAAAGCGCCGAGCCGGTTGTCCTCCAACCAGCGCTTGAGCTCCTTCCGGTCGTCAATCACCTTCAGCATCACGGCGGTCAGGTGCGCGGCGTTGATGTCGAGAGCAGATTTCGGTGACGCCACAGTCACCAGACCAGCCCCGGCGGCGAGACCGGCCGTAGCCGACAGCCGCGCAGCACCGGTCGCCTGCGGCCCGCCCGAGAAGACGACGAGATGACCGCGGCGGAATTTGTGTGTCGACGCGTCGAGGCACGCCGCCTGCTCCGACCAGAGCGCCGGCGTGTTGATACGCAAACCACTCCCGCCGGCCCTCACCGTTCGTGCCGGAATGCCGATATCGAAGACGTCGAGCGTGCCACACAAGGAACGGCCCGGAAGCAGCAGATGGCCCGGCTTCATCGCCATGAACGTGACTGTGTGGCTGGCGGCGAATGCTGCGCCGCGAATTTGTCCCGTTCGCCCATCAACGCCGGTCGGCAAATCGACAGCAATGATGGGCAAGCCCTGCTCGTTGACGCTTTCGATCGTTTCCCTCACCGGCTCGGGCAGATCCCGCGCGAGGCCAACGCCGAAGAGCGCGTCGACGATGACATCTCCGCTCTGCGGCAAGAGGGAATCAAGCGGATCTATCGCACCAGCCCACAGCAGCCGCGCACGGGCGGCGTCGCCCGCAAGCGCGGCCGGATCGCCGAAGGCGAACACGGCAACGTTGGCACCGCTCTCCGACAGGGCTGATGCTGCGACATAGCCGTCGCCACCATTGTTGCCGGGTCCGCACAGTACGACATAGCGTTGCGCCTGCGGAAACAACCTGAGCGCCGCCGCAGCCACTGCCAACCCCGCACTGCGCATCAGCAGGAAGCTGTCGATGCCCGATTGCGCGGCCGCCAAGTCTATTGCCGCCATTTCGGCCGGGGTAATCAACAGATCACAAAGCGAAGAGTGCATGTCTCAGACTTATCCCTCTGTACCGGCCTTCGGCAAGTGGCACACACGAAATGCCACCTGCTCACAATTCGTGCATTTGCACATAATTATTGCTCAAATAACGTGCTGCATCGCCTCCGATGGCGCGACTATCATCTCAAACCCGGCGACACCGGCGGAAAACTCATAAAAAATAGGCAGATTGCCTGGTGGCAAAGGTATGCAAAGCAGCCCCCGCCCCTCGACGGCAAGAAATTTTGCCGCTTGGCAATCATTTTGCAGAAAAACTGGCATGCAACGTGCATATTGAGCGGCGAGCGGGCATGATCCTGCTTTAAAGGGAGAAGCGGAGAGACATTTTCTCATGAAAAAGATCGAAGCGATCATAAAACCCTTCAAGCTCGACGAAGTGAAGGAAGCCCTTCAGGAAGTCGGCCTGCAGGGCATTACCGTCACGGAAGCAAAGGGCTTCGGTCGACAGAAAGGTCACACGGAGCTGTATCGCGGCGCCGAATACGTCGTGGACTTCCTGCCGAAGGTAAAGGTCGAAGTGGTGCTGGCTGACGAAAACGCGGAGGCTGTCATCGAGGCGATCCGCAATGCCGCACAAACCGGCCGGATTGGCGACGGAAAGATTTTCGTTTCCAACATCGAGGAAGTCATCCGAATTCGTACCGGCGAAACCGGCCTCGACGCCATCTGATCCTCAAGGGCCGCCCGGCCCTGCCACTTTTCAAACCTCGTCATCTCACACAGGGAATTACGGAAAATGACGACTGCAAGCGATATTCTGAAGCAAATCAAGGACAACGACGTCAAGTTCGTCGACCTGCGCTTTACCGACCCCAAGGGCAAGCTGCAGCACGTAACGATGGACGTCGTCTGTGTCGACGAAGACATGTTCGCCGACGGCGTCATGTTCGACGGCTCCTCGATTGGCGGCTGGAAGGCGATCAACGAGTCCGACATGGTGCTGATGCCCGATCCCGAAACAGCGCATATGGACCCATTCTTCGCGCAGTCGACGATGGTCATCATCTGCGACATTCTCGATCCGGTTTCGGGCGAATCCTACAACCGCGACCCGCGCGGCACGGCGAAAAAGGCCGAAGCCTACCTCAAGGCCTCCGGTATCGGCGACACCGTCTTTGTCGGCCCGGAAGCCGAATTCTTCGTCTTCGACGACGTCAAGTACAAGGCCGATCCGTATAACACCGGCTTCAAGCTCGACTCCTCGGAACTGCCGTCCAATGACGACACCGACTATGAGACCGGCAACCTTGGTCACCGCCCGCGCGTCAAGGGCGGTTATTTCCCGGTCCCGCCGATCGACAGCTGCCAGGACATGCGCTCCGAAATGCTGACGGTTCTCTCCGAAATGGGCGTGACGGTCGAAAAGCATCACCATGAAGTGGCGGCTGCCCAGCACGAACTCGGCGTCAAGTTCGACGCGCTGGTTCGCAACGCCGACAAGATGCAGATCTACAAGTATGTCGTGCACCAGGTTGCCAATGCCTACGGCAAGACCGCGACCTTCATGCCGAAGCCGATCTTCGGCGACAATGGCTCGGGCATGCACGTGCACCTGTCGATCTGGAAGGACGGCAAGCCGACCTTCGCAGGCGACGAATATGCCGGCCTGTCGGAAAGCTGCCTCTACTTCATCGGCGGCATCATCAAGCATGCGAAGTCGTTGAACGCCTTCACCAACCCGTCGACGAACTCCTACAAGCGTCTCGTCCCGGGCTACGAAGCCCCGGTCCTGCTCGCCTACTCCGCCCGCAACCGTTCGGCTTCGTGCCGCATTCCGTTCGGCACCAACCCGAAGGCCAAGCGCGTCGAAGTCCGCTTCCCGGATCCGACCGCCAACCCCTACCTCGCCTTCGCAGCGATGCTGATGGCCGGCCTCGACGGCATCAAGAACAAGTTGCATCCGGGCAAAGCCATGGACAAGGACCTCTATGACCTGCCGCCGAAGGAACTGAAGAAGATCCCGACCGTTTGCGGCTCGCTGCGCGAAGCGCTCGAAAGCCTCGACAAGGATCGCAAGTACCTGACCGCCGGCGGCGTCTTCGACGACGATCAGATCGATTCCTTCATCGAACTGAAGATGCAGGAAGTCATGCGTTACGACATGACCCCGCACCCGGTCGAGTACGACATGTACTACTCGGTCTAAGACCGACGGGCCGGGCGGCGGATGCCGCGCCCGGTCTGAAAGCGAGACGTGGCAAGCCGGCGGGGTTCAAGGAGCCCCGCCGGCTTGTTTTTTGGGGGCATGCTGCCGCGAGGCGCAAGAAGGCAAGGCAGGCATACACGAAGCCGTGCATGACACCCTATTGATGTTTTGGGTTTGGCAACCCAGATAATCCCTTGAAAGGATGTGTTGCGTCATGAAACAGAGAAACGCGAAATTCGAGATCGGACAGGTGGTTCGCCATCGGGTTTTCCCGTTCCGCGGCGTCGTCTTCGACGTTGATCCGGAATACGCAAACACCGAGGAATGGTGGAATGCCATCCCCCAGGAGATCCGCCCAAGCAAGGATCAGCCCTTCTACCACCTGTTTGCCGAGAACGACGACAGCGAGTATGTCGCCTACGTGTCCGAGCAGAACCTGGTATCCGACGAAAGCGATCGGCCGATACGCCACGCCCAAGTCGACGCCCTGTTCGAGAAGGACGACATCGGGCACTACAAGCCCAAGGTGACGTTCCGCCACTAGCGGCTTGGCTTGTTGCACTCGCTCAAATGAAAAACGCCCGGACTTGGTCCGGGCGTTTCTTTATTCTTGACGTGAGCCGAAAGGCTTAGTTCTGCTTGGCTGCCTTCTGGGCTTCTTCAAGCTTCTTGCGCGCATCTTCAGCCTTCTTCTGCATTTCTTCCTGCAGCAGGCGCTGACGCTCTTCGAGCTGCGACTGTTCGATCGGCTCGCCGTCGAAAATGCCGGTAAAGCCTTCGAGGCCCATCTTGATCGGGTTCGGAGCGCGCTGGAAGTTGACGGAGGTGAAGACCACCTCGTTACCCTTCTTCAGGCTTGCGATCAGCTGGTCGGACAGCGGGGCCTCAGCCACGCACTTGTCCGGCATGCAGATTGCGTAGTCGAGCTTCACCGGCTTGCCGCCGTCGATCTGCATCTGAACGCCGGTCGGGATCAGTCGCGCAGACGGCACGGAAATCTGCAGAACCTTGCGGTTGACCTTGCCCGTGACGGTGATGAGGCCAACGGCGGTCACGAGCTGACCGTTGTTTGCCGTCAGCAGGTTCTGAACGATGCAGACATCGTTGTCTTCCTGTTTGGTGCAGACCTTGAACCAACCCTGCGGGGGCTTGCCACCTGCCTGCTGGGCAGATGCAACGCCCGGAACGCCCGCAGCTGCTACAGAAAGCGCCAGCGTTGCCAGTCCCGCACGTTTGGTGAAGTTCGACTTGAAGATCATTGTGATTCCGTCTCCTGAAATCCGGTAACGGAACAATTCGTTCCGCAGGTGAGTATCGTCAGCCGCCGTTGTCCTGTTGGCCAAATAAGGCAAATGCATGACCCCGTTTCCGGAAACACCTGTTACATTGGCTCGTGCGGTTTATCCAGTGTTTCTTGCTTTTTTTTGACCTCTTGCCGGCCGGAATTTGGGTATAGCGTCGGTTGGAATTGTCGACCGGCATTGGTAACGTGCCGGGAATCGGCCAAATGCCACTTCACTGGAGATAACGTTGCGCACAATTCTTTCCGGTCTGGCCATCCTGTTGGCCGCAACCGCATTCGGTGGCGCCGCGACGGCCGCTCCCGTGCACGCCATTTCGATGCACGGGGAGCCCGCCCTGCCCGCGGATTTCAAGAGCTTCCCCTACGTCAATCCCGATGCAAAGAAGGGCGGCAAGATTTCCTACGGCGTGGTCGGGACCTTCGATAGCCTCAATCCTTTCATCCTGAAGAGCATGCGGACGACGGCGCGCGGCATGTGGGATCCGGAATACGGCAATCTCGTCTACGAATCGCTGATGCAACGCTCCCGCGACGAACCGTTCACGATGTACGGCCTGCTCGCCCAGACGGTGGAATGGGACGACGACCGGACATTCATTCAGTTCAATATCAATCCCGATGCGCGCTGGGCCGACGGGCAGCCGGTAACAGCTGATGATGTCATCTTCACCTTCGAGTTGATGCGCGACAAGGGTCGCGTTCCCTTCAGCAACCGCATGGCGAAGGTGGCCAAACTCGAAAAGGTCGGCGACCTCAGCGTCCGCTTCACCTTCAACGAAGATGCCGACCGCGAACTGCCGCTGTTGCTTGGACTTTCTCCAGTCCTGCCGAAACATGCAACCGACGTGGCGACCTTCGACCAGACGACGCTTAAGGCCCCACTTGGCTCAGGCCCCTATCGCGTTGCCGATGTAAAACCGGGCGAACGCATCGTCTATCGCCGCAACCCGGACTATTGGGCAAAGAACCTGCCTTCGAAAGTCGGGTTCGACAACTACGACGAGATCTCCGTCGAATACTTCCTCCAGGAGAACTCCCTCTTCGAAGCCTTCAAGAAGGGCGAAATCGACATCTACCCGGAGGGCAGCGCCACGAAATGGGCGCGTGGCTACGATTTTCCCGCTGTCCGCTCCGGTGACGTCGTCAAGGAGACTTTCACGCCGAAAACGCCGTCGGGCATGCTCGGCATCGTCTTCAACACGCGCAAGCCGATGTTCGACAACCTCAAGCTCCGTCAGGGGTTGGCGCTGGTGTTCGACTTCGAGTGGGTCAACAAGAACCTGTTCGACAGCGCCTATACGCGGACCCAAAGCTATTGGCAGAACTCGGCGCTTTCGTTCCTGGGGGCCGCGGCGGACGACCGCGAACTCGGGCTGATCGGTGACGTGCGCGAACACATCAACCCGGCGATCCTCGACGGTACATATCGCCTGCCGGTGACGGATGCATCGGGCCGCGACCGCAATGTGCTGCGCGTCGCCGTCTCGCTGCTGCGCGAGGCCGGTTATCAGATCAAGGACGGCAAGATGGTCGATGCCAAGGGGGCGCCGCTCGCCTTCGAGATCATGAGCCAGAATGCCGGCCAGGAGAAGATCGCCCTTGCTTACCAGCGCTTCCTGGCGCCGCTCGGCATCAAGGCCTCCGTGCGCACGGTCGACGATTCGCAGTACCAGCAGCGCAGCCAGTCGTTCGACTACGACGTCATCATCAAGTCGTTCCCCTCCACGCTCTCGCCGGGCATCGAGCAGGTCGGGCGCTGGACCTCGCAGTCGCGTGATCGCCAGGGGAGCGACAACTTTGCCGGCGTTGCCGACAAGGACGTCGACCGTATGGTCGAGAACATCCTCCAGGCCAGAACGACAGAGGATTTCACCGCGGCCGTTCGTGCCCATGACCGGTTGCTGATCAACAATTCCTATCTTGTGCCGCTCTACCATCTGGATGCCCAGTGGGTCGCGCGGCGCAAGCATATCGGCCGGCCGGCCACGGCACCGCTCTATGGCTACCAGCTGTCCGCATGGTGGGACGAGAACGTCCAATAAAGGGTCGGTTCCCTCTACAGTGCCGCGCGTCTTATCAGACCCACCAAGGTCGCTGTAGTACTTTGAATTGCTGCATGTTTTTATCCTTAAACCGAATGCGATTTAAGGATAAAAACATACAGAAGGTAACGCATTGAAAGCCTGATGGAGCTGGCTTATCTCGCAGCTTTGTCCAAGAGGAAAGGCACCTGCACCATGCAAACCGTCAGCATAGATATCGTCTCCGACGTCGTCTGCCCGTGGTGCTATCTCGGCAAGGCCAGACTCGATCAGGCGATCGCCAATGTCGGCTCGGAAGTACAGGTCGCCGTACAGTGGCGCCCCTACCAACTCAATCCCGACCTTCCGCCAGAAGGCGTGGATCACAAGCAACATCTCGCCGCCAAGCTCGGCGGTCAGGCGGCGGTCGACCGGGCACATGAAACGCTGAATGCACTCGGCAATGCCGATGGCATTGCTTTCGATTTCGACGCCGTGAAGATCAGCCCGAATACGCTCGACGCGCACCGGCTCATTCGATGGGCAGCGACCAATGGCGAAGCTGCGCAATCGGCCGTCGTCGGCTTGCTCTTCAAGGCAAACTTCGAAGAGGGCCGCAATGTCGGCGATCAGTCGGTTCTGCTCGATATCGCCACCGAAGCCGGCCTCGACCGGCCAGTGATCGCGGCGCTCCTCAACTCGGATGCCGACAAGGATGCCGTCAGGGAAGAGATCGGTATGGCCCGCGAAATGGGCGTGACCGGCGTCCCCTGCTTCATCCTCGACGGCCAATATGCCGTGATGGGCGCGCAATCGGTCGACGTGCTCAGCAATGCCTTGCGCGAAATCGCTCAGATGAAGGCCACTGCATAGTTTTAAGGCGCACAGCGCCGCGCCGAACCGACGTAAAGTCCTCTCGCGCCGCCAAACGGACCGGCAGCGCGAAGGCAACTACGCCTGTTTCGCCAGCCCGGCGAGTTGCGTCATCACCATCGCCGCGCCCGAGAGGCGCTTTTCAGGCGTAACCAGCTCGCGTTGGAAGAAGATGCTGTGGTCCGCCCTGATCTTCGCCAGCGTGCCCTGCTTGGCGATGTAGCCAACCAGCGCCGCAGGGTTCGGGAATTCCTTGTTGCGGAGCTGCACGACGACACCCTTCGGACCGGCATCGAGCTTTTCGACATTGGCCGTACGGCAGAGCGACTTGATATAGACGATTTTCAGGAGGTGCTGCACCTCGATCGGCAGCGGGCCGAAGCGGTCGATCATCTCCGCGCCGAAACCATCGATCTCCTTGAGATCGGTCAACTCGCCCAGGCGTCGGTAAAGGCCAAGTCGCAAATGCAGATCCGGCACGTAGTGTTCCGGAATCATCACCGGCGTGCCGACAGAGATCTGCGGTGACCAGCCGGTATCGTGAACCTCTTCCTCGCCCTTGAGTTCGGCGACCGCTTCCTCGAGCATCTGCTGATAGAGCTCGAACCCGACTTCCTTGATATGGCCTGACTGCTCTTCGCCGAGCAGATTGCCGGCGCCGCGGATGTCCAGATCGTGGCTTGCCAGCTGGAAGCCGGCGCCGAGCGTATCGAGCGACTGCAGCACCTTCAACCGCCGCTCGGCGGTTGCCGTCAGCGTCTTGTTGACCGGCAGCGTAAACAGCGCAAAGGCGCGCACCTTTGAACGACCGACACGGCCGCGAAGCTGATAAAGCTGCGCCAGACCGAACATGTCGGCGCGATGGACGATCAAGGTATTGGCCGTCGGCACGTCGAGACCGGATTCGACGATGGTCGTCGACAGCAGCACGTCATAACGCCCGTCATAGAAGGCGTTCATGATGTCTTCGAGTTCCGTTGCCGGCATCTGGCCGTGGGCTACAGCGACCTTCAACTCCGGCACGTCGGATTTCAGGAAATCATGGATTTCGGAGAGGTCGCTGAGGCGCGGGCAGACATAGAAGCTCTGGCCGCCGCGATAATGCTCGCGCATCAAGGTCTCGCGGATCACCAGCGCGTCGAACGGCGAGATGAAGGTGCGGACCGCCATGCGGTCGACAGGGGGCGTGGTAATGAGCGACAGTTCGCGCACCCCGGTCAACGCCAGTTGCAGCGTGCGCGGGATCGGCGTCGCCGACAGCGTCAGCACATGCACGTCCGACTTCAGCTCCTTCAGCCGTTCCTTATGCTTGACGCCGAAATGCTGCTCTTCGTCGATGATGAGCAGGCCGAGATTGGCGAAGTTGACCGAGGTTCCGAGCAGGGCATGGGTGCCGACCACGACGTCGGTCTTACCATCAGCCACTTCCTTCTTGGTCAGTGCCAGTTCCTTCGAGCCGACAAGGCGCGAGGCCTGCTGGATGCGGATCGGCAGGCCTCGAAAACGCTCGATGAACGTCTTGAAATGCTGTCGTGCAAGCAGCGTCGTCGGCACGACGACGGCGACCTGTACCCCGTTCATTGCCGCAATGAAGGCTGCCCTGAGCGCAACCTCCGTCTTGCCGAAACCGACGTCGCCACAGACAAGGCGGTCCATCGGCCGGCCACTGCCGAGATCCTCGCGCACGGCCTCGATCGAGTTCAACTGATCCTCGGTTTCGTCATAGGGAAAGCGTGCGACGAACTCGTCATAGACACCGTCCTGGGCCACCAGAACATGGGCATGCCGGGTGTGGCGCTCGGCTGCGATGCGGATGAGACCGCCTGCCATATCGAGCAGACGCTTCTTGAGCTTTGCCTTGCGAGCCTGCCAGGCGACGCCGCCAAGCTTGTCGAGGATCGCGTCCGTACCTTCTGAACCGTAACGGGAGAGGAGCTCGATGTTTTCGACCGGGAGAAAGAGCTTGGCGTTGTCTGCATAGACGAGCTCGAGACAATCGTGCGGCGCGCCGACCGCCTCGATCGTGCGCAATCCGACGAAACGGCCGATACCGTGTTCGGCGTGCACGACATAGCTGCCTTCATCGAGGCCTGCGACCTCGGCAATGAAGTCAGCACCACGCTTGCGCCGCTTGGAGCGGCGGACCATACGGTCGCCGAGAATATCCTGCTCGCCGATAACAACGAGATCGCCCGTTTCAAAACCTGCTTCAAGGCTGAGAACCGCCGATGCAGCTTCGCCCGGCTTCAACGTCTTGACGTCGGCCAGAGCCTTGATCTGGCGAATGTTGCCGAGACCATGTTCCACCAGCACCTGCAGCAGACGATCGAGAGATCCCTCGCTCCAACCTGATACAACGACCTTGAGACCTTTGGAGCGCTTCTCGGCGATGTATTTGACCGCCTGGTCGAAGACATTGACGCGGTCGCTCTCGGCCTCGCCTTCTCCGGCCGTCTTTGCCCAGCGCACGCCTTGCCGTGCATCGACGGTAACGACCTGGCGGGTCTCGCCTTCCTGCTCATTGAAAGGTGTGAGGCGGACCGCGTTGCGCTCAGCGAGCGCGGCCGTAAAGCCTTCCGAGTTCAGATACAGCAGTTCCGGCGAAACAGGCTTATAGGGCGTTCCCTGTGTTGCGAGCGACTTGCCCGGCGATGCCGCCGTGTGGCGGGCGTCATAGTAATCGAGAATGAGCTTCGAACGTTCGGCGGCGGCTTCTCGCGCCAGATGATCGGTAACGATGCGAAAACCGCCGAGATAGTCGAACACGGTTTCGAGGCGATCGTAGAAGAGCGGCAGCCAATGCTCCATGCCGGCATAGCGGCGCCCTTCGGAGACGGCCTGGTAGAGCGCATCATCCCGGGTCGTAGCGCCGAAGAGCGACAGATACCGCTTGCGGAAGTGACTGATCGTTTCCGGCGTCAGCGACACTTCGCTCATCGGATTGAGGTCGAGCGAACGAACCTGGCCGGTCGTGCGCTGGCTGGCCGGATCGAAGGAGCGGATGGTCTCAAGCGTGTCGCCGAAGAAATCGAGCCGCAGCGGATCGCCACTGCCGGGAACGAAGACGTCGAGGATGCCGCCGCGCACGGCGTACTCGCCGACTTCACGAACGGTGGCCACGCGCTCGAAGCCGTTGCGCTCCAGGCGCGCTGCGACATCGTCCATGCGCACCTGGTTGCCGGGGTGCGCCGAGAAGGCGAGGTTTTCGATCACATCCTGCGGTGAAATCTTCTGCAGGGCGGCATTGACCGTCACCAGCACGATGGCGGCATGCGGCTTCTTGCGGTGGGCAATCAAGGCGCTGAGGGCTGCGAGCCTGCGCGCTGACGTATCAGCACTCGGCGATACGCGGTCGTAGGGAAGGCAATCCCAACCCGGCAAAGTCAGGACCGGAATATCGGGGGCGACGAAACCGAGGACCTGCTCCAGATCGGCTATGCGCTGTCCATCCGAGAGGATGTAGGCGACCGGCGTACCGGCACGCGCCAGATCGGCAAGCACCAGCGCTTCGGCGCCTGATGGAACCGGGCCGATCGTGACTTCACACGTCGCAGCGGCAATCTTCTTCGGGTCAAGGCCAGCCAGCATCGATCTATTTCATCTCTTCAGGGAGCCGCTCGAAATCGGGGCGGTAGGCAGCGATGCGCTCGAACATCGCCGTCTGGTAGCGCTCAGGCACCGGCTTTTCGCCGATGATCCACTTGACGAGATCGTTGTCTTCCTCGGCCATGATGATTTCGAGCTCGTCCAACTCAACCTCAGACAAGGCGGAAAGCTCCGCCTCCGCGAACTGTCCTAGGATCAGGTCCATTTCGCGTATGCCGCGATGCCAGGCGCGAAACAGAATCCGGCGGCGACGCGGATCGAGATCGGCGCTGGTGCGTGAAATGCCAGTCATGGGGGATTCCTTCCTGCCGCCCGAGGAGGTACGGTTTGTCGTCAATGGGCTCTATAAACGCTGAATAGATGATTGTCAGCCTTGCCAAACTCCGAATTGTCGTCGCAATTTCATCGCCATGCGCCCTGCCCTGCTCGACCCGCTCTTTTCACCGCTCAATACTTTGCCCGGCATCGGCCCGAAGATCGGCGAGCTGTATGCCCGCCTTCTCGGCCGTGAAAGCATCGAAGACTGCCGCGTCATCGACTTGGCATTCCATGCGCCGCATTCGTTGATCGATCGACGGCAGCAGCCGGGAATCGCGAATGCACCGCAAGGTGTCGTGGTCACGATCACCGGTCGGGTCGATCGCCATCAGCCGCCGCCGCCGGGCAAGCAGAACCTGCCCTACCGTATCTTCCTGCATGACGACACCGGAGAACTGGCGCTCACCTTCTTCCGCGTCAAAGGCAATTGGCTGGAAAAATCGCTGTCGGTCGACGAGACCGTGATCGTCAGCGGGAAGGTCGACTGGTTCAACGGCCGGCCGTCGATGGTTCATCCGGACTATATCGTCAAGGCAAGCGAGGCGGACAACCTGCCACTCGTCGAACCCATCTACGGCCTAACGGCCGGCCTCTCCGCCCGCATATTGCGTAAATCAATCGAGGCGGCCGTCGCACGCGTGCCTGAAATGCCGGAGTGGATCGACAGCACTCTGGCCGAGAAACAGGGATTTCGGAGTGCGGCCGACAGCTTCCGCGCGCTGCATGAACCTCGCGACGCGACTGATATCGACCCGCAGGCGCCGGCGCGCAGGCGGCTCGCCTATGACGAGTTCCTGGCCGGTCAACTGTCGCTTGCCCTCGTTCGCCAGCGCCTTCGCAAGGTTGCCGGCACCCCGGTGCATGCGACGGGCAAACTCTCCGGCCCCGTCATCGCCGCTCTCCCCTTCTCGCTCACAGCGAGCCAATCGACCGCGATCGCTGACATCCTCAAAGACATGTCCGGTAGCGACCGGATGCTGCGGCTGCTGCAGGGCGACGTCGGCTCCGGCAAGACCATGGTCGCGCTGATGGCGATGCTGGCGGCGGTCGAATCGGGCGGCCAGGCGGTGCTGATGGCCCCGACGGAAATCCTTGCTCGACAGCATTTCGCGACGTTGTCGAAAATGGCTGCTCCCGCAGGCATCACCATTGACGTTCTGACCGGGCGCACCAAGGGCAAGGAGCGCGATGCGATCCTGGAGCGCATTGCCTCTGGCGAGACACGGATCGTGGTCGGCACGCATGCGCTGTTCCAGGACACCGTCAATTACGACAGGCTGACGCTTGCGGTCGTCGACGAACAGCATCGCTTCGGTGTCCACCAGCGTCTGCGCCTGACCGCCAAGGGTATTTCCCCGCATATGCTCGTGATGACCGCCACGCCGATCCCACGCACGCTGGTGCTCGCCGCCTTCGGCGACATGGACGTCTCCAAGCTGACGGAAAAGCCGGCCGGGCGAAAACCCATCCAGACGGTCACCATCCCGACCGAGCGGACCGACGAGATCGTCGACCGCCTGGCTGCAGCCATCAAGGAAGGCAAGAAAGCCTACTGGATCTGCCCGCTCGTCGAGGAATCCGAAGCGATCGACGTCATGTCCGCCGATGAAAGATACCAGGGGCTCTCCAAGCGCTTCGGCCGGGATGTCGGCCTTGTGCACGGCCGCATGAACGGGGCGGAAAAAGACGCCGTCATGCTCGCCTTCAAGAACGGTGAAATCCGCCTGCTCGTCGCCACGACGGTCGTCGAAGTCGGTGTCGACGTACCGGATGCCACCATCATGGTCATCGAGCATGCGGAGCGCTTCGGCCTCGCGCAATTGCACCAGTTGCGTGGCCGCGTCGGTCGTGGCGACGAGGCGTCGACCTGCATCCTGCTCTATAAGAGCCCGCTTGGCGAAACCGGCCGTGCAAGGCTTTCGATCCTGCGCGACAGAGAGGACGGCTTTCTGATTGCCGAGGAAGACCTGAAACTGCGCGGCGAAGGCGAGTTGCTGGGAACGCGCCAATCCGGCACGCCCGGCTTTCGTATCGCCAGCCTCGAAGCGCATGGTGACCTGCTCGAGATCGCCCGCAAGGACGCCGCCTATATGATCGAGCGGGATCCGGATCTCACCTCGCCGCGTGGCGAGGCGTTGAGAACCTTGCTTTATCTTCACCGCCGCGACGAAGCGATCCGCTTCCTGCGCGCCGGTTAGAGCATTTCCAGGAAAAGTGGGAGGCGGTTCTCCGTCAGGAAATGCGTAAAAACAAAAGCGTCAGGCGGTCTTCTGCTGCGCGATCTTGCGCGGCGGAGCGTTGGCAAGTGGCCTGTAGTCGGGAGCGACGAGGCCGCCGGAGATCAGCAGCTTGGCCGCATCCTCGGCGCTCATTTCAAGCGGGATGATCTTGTCGCGGGGCACGAACAACAGGAAGCCGGCCGTCGGGATCGGCGTCGGCGGCAAGAACACTGTCACCATGTCCATGCCACGCTCGTCGAATTTGGCGGCGACCTCGCCTTTCACATCCGTTGCAATGAACACAAGCGACCAGAGGCCAGGGCTCGGATACTCAATCAAGCCCGCCTTCTTGAACGACGAAGATTGCTCTTGAAGCACGGTCTGGAAGATCTGCTTCAGCGATTTGTAGATAGTGCGAACGAGCGGCGTCCGGCTGACAAGGGACTCGCCGAAGGCAACGATCGACCGCCCCACCAGATTGGCGGTGAGGAAACCGACCAATGTGATCACGATGAGCGCGACCAGAAGCCCGAATCCGGGAATAGCCACAGGCGAATAGGTGTCAGGATTATAGAAATTCGGCAGATAGGGTTTCACCCATCCGTCGGCCCATTCGATGAAGGTGCGGACCAACCAGACGGTAATGGCCAGCGGCGCGCAGATGATCAGCCCCGTCAGGAAATAGTTCCGCAACCGGGTCGCAATGTAGCTGCTCTTCGAATTTTCCGTCATGCCTCTTCCGTTTAAACCTCACTCCGAACCGAAAGCCGGATGATAGGCAACCGTGCCTGCCGGCACCGCGCCGGAGAAGGCCAGCGCCATGAAGTATTGCGGCGCACAACCCGGGAATACAAGAGAAGATTCGTTACGGAATCTGAACTTTTGGTAATAGTCGGGATCACCCACGACCACGCAGCCCAAGGCGCCGTCGGCGGTAAGCATCGCAAGGCCCTCGCGGATGAGCCGGCTGCCCACGCCCTGCGCTTGTCGCCCCGGCAAGACCGCCACAGGCCCAAGCCCGAACCAGCCGGATACTGGCGGCGTGAGCGTCACCGGCGAGAAGGCGACATGGCCGACGATCCGGCCTTCATCTTCAGCAACGAGCGAGAGCGTCAGCGCGCCCTGATCCCGAAGGCGCTCGATGATGAAGGGCTCGCTCTGGTCGCTGTGCGGATGCCCTGCGAAAGCAGCGGCGGTTACGTCGTGGATCGCCCGCTCGTCGCCCTTTCTTTCCGGCCGGATGACGATCATTCGACCGTTACCGATTTTGCCAGATTGCGGGGCTGATCGACGTCGGTACCCATGAACACGGCCGTGTGGTAGGCAAGCAGCTGAATCGGCAGCGAGAAGATTATCGGCGCGATGATTTCGTCGACATTCGGCAGCACGATCGTCGCCATCGTCTCGAGCTTCGAGGCGGCTGCGCCCTTTTCGTCGGTGATCAGAATGATCCGTCCGCCGCGGGCTGCCACCTCCTGCATGTTCGACACGGTCTTCTCATAGAAGCGGTCATGCGGGGCGATGACGATGACCGGCATGTTTTCGTCGATCAGCGCGATCGGGCCATGTTTCAGCTCGCCGGCGGCATAACCCTCGGCGTGGATATAGGAGATTTCCTTGAGCTTCAGCGCGCCTTCCATCGCCAGCGGGAAGCTGGTGCCGCGGCCGAGGTAGAGCACGTCGCGGCACTTCGAAAGTTCGCGCGACAGCATCTCGATCTTCGGCTGGATCGCATTCAGCACCTGGCCCATGATCCGCGGCATTTCGGCAAGGTGGCGAACGAGCGTCTGCTCCTCATCGGCCGAGACCGTGCCGCGGGCCCGGCCGGCGCCGATCGACAGCGCGGCAAGTACCGCCAGTTGGCAGGTAAACGCCTTGGTCGAGGCAACACCGATCTCAGGGCCGGCGAGGATCGGGAACACGGCGTCGGATTCACGCGCGATGGTCGATTCACGGGTGTTGACGACAGCGCCGATCTTCAGGCCATGGTCCTTGCAATACCTGAGCGACGCGAGCGTATCGGCGGTCTCGCCCGACTGCGAGATGAACAGGGCTGCCGACTGCGACGACAGCGGGATTTCGCGGTAGCGGAACTCGGAGGCGACGTCGATTTCGACCGGCAGGCGGGCATAGCGCTCGAACCAGTATTTGCCGACGAGACCGGCAAGATAGGCGGTGCCGCAGGCAGAGATCGCCAGGCTCGGCACGTCGGCAAAATCGATCGAGCCCGTGAGTGCCTTCACCCGGTTTTCGGCAAAGTCGATGTAATGGCCGAGCGCATGGGAGATCACCTCCGGCTGCTCGTAGATTTCCTTTTCCATGAAGTGCCGGTGATTGCCCTTGTCGATCATGTAGGCGGCTGCCAATGAGATCTGTCGCGGGCGATCGACGGCATTGCCGGCGAGGTCGAAGATATGGGCGCCATCGGCGCCGATCACGGCCCAGTCGCCGTCGATCAGATAGGTAATCTCGTTGGTAAACGGCGACAGCGCGATCGCATCGGAGCCGAGGAACATCTCGCCCTTGCCGTGGCCGATCGCCAGCGGCGGACCGTTGCGGGCAGCCATGATCGTCGATGGGTCGTCCTGATAGAGCACGGCCAATGCATAGGCGCCGGTCACCCGCTTCAGCATCGCATGCATGGCCTCGCGCCGGCCGAGGCCGTCACGCCGGAACTTTGCCAGCAGATGCGCCACGACTTCCGTATCGGTCTGCGTCTCGAACTTCGCACCGTCGGCGATCAGTTCGTCCTTCAGCGCGGAGAAGTTCTCGATGATGCCGTTGTGAACCACGGCAACCCCGTCGGTAAAATGCGGATGAGCATTACGCTCGGTCGGAGCGCCATGCGTCGCCCAGCGGGTGTGGGCGATGCCGATCGTTCCGGCCAGCGGCTCTTCGCGCAGGCGAGCCTCCAGATTGACCAGCTTGCCTTCGGCCCGGCGGCGCTCAAGCGCGCCGGCATTGATGGTCGCGACCCCGGCCGAATCGTAGCCGCGATATTCCAGGCGCTTCAACGCATCGATCAGTCGCTCCGAGACCGGCTGGTTTCCAACGATGCCAACAATTCCGCACATAGTCGTCTCCGAATTCGTCCCGCGCCGTTTTGACGCCCCAATCGGCAGGGCGGAAGTCCCGCCCGGCGCGTTGCCTTGGTAACGCATTTGCCGGACGAGGCAATCCGCCCCGATTTCACTTTCGGTTTCAGTATTTAACGCGAACCTATCTGGCCGCCTTGGCCGCCTTTTTCGCAGCCTTTTGTGCCTCGTAGCGTTCACGCAGGACACGCGCCCTGCCCGGCTTGATCTCCTGGCGCGCGCGGCCGAAGGCAACGGCGTCGGCCGGCACGTCCTCGGTGATGACGCTGCCGGAGGCGACCAGTGCGCCGTCACCGATCGTCACCGGTGCGACCAGCGAGGAGTTCGAGCCGACGAAGGCATTCTCGCCAATGCGGGTCTCGTGCTTGTTCACGCCGTCATAGTTACAGGTGATCGTGCCGGCACCGATGTTCGAGCCGGCGCCGACGAAGGCATCGCCGATATAGGTCAGATGGTTGACCTTGGCGCCGGCGCCGATTTCCGCCTTCTTGACCTCGCAGAAATTGCCGACTTTCGACTTTTCGCCGAGATCAGCACCGGGCCGCAGGCGCGCATAGGGGCCGACGGTTGCGCCAGCACGCACCGTCGCTCCCTCGACATGCGAGAAGGCATGGATGATGGCGCCGCTCTCGACGCGGACGCCCGGGCCGAACACGACATTCGGTTCGATCAGCACGTCCTGCTGCAATTCAGTGTCCCAGGCGAGGAAAACGGTCTCCGGCGCGATCATCGACACACCCGACAGCATCAGTTCGTGACGGCGGCGCTGCTGCCAGAGCCGCTCGATATAGGCGAGTTCCGCACGGGTATTGCAGCCGGTCAGCTCCTCCTCGGGCGCTTCGACGGCGATGGCGCGGCCGCCGATTGCCCGCACGATCTCGACCAGGTCGGTCAGGTAATACTCGCCCTTGACGTTGGCATTGCCGATGCGGTCGAGCAGGTCGAGCGCCTTGCGGCCGTCGATCGCCATCAGCCCGCCATTGCAATAGGTGATGCGGCGTTCTTCCTCGGTCGCATCCTTGTGCTCGCGGATCGCGAGCAGTGCACCGTCTTCGACGATCAGCCGGCCATAACCCGAGGGATCAGCAGCCTCGAAACCGATGACGACCACATCGTTGCCGGCGGCCAGGCCGTCGCGCGCCGCCCTGAGCGGCTCAGGCGTGATCAGCGGCGTATCGCCGAAGACAACCAGAATGTCGTCAAACCCCCTGGATATCGCTTCGCGCGCCGCCAGCACCGCATGACCGGTGCCAAGACGCTCCTTCTGCAGGAACGACGCAATCGATACGCCGCCGATGCCGGCAGCACCTGAAACAGCCTCGGCGTCGCGTCCGACAACGAGAGCGACGTCGGAAATCGACGCGCTCGAGAGCGCGGCCACCACATGGGCAATCATCGGCCGGCCGGCCACCGGATGCAGCACCTTCGACATCGACGATTTCATCCGCGTGCTTTCACCCGCAGCCAGTACAATCGCCAGGCAACTCCGTTCCATCCAATGAACTCCTTGGTCTTTTTCTTGAGGACCGATATCCGGCTGCCCGATTCGGCCCCTTCATATCAGCAACATATTGCGGGAAGCATAATTCGCACAATCACGTCGCGTTAACCGGCTTAAAACCCGATGATGGCATAAGGGGAAGCGGAGCCTGCCTCGGCAACCCATGCGCGTGCATCGCTCCCTCGGGGAGAGAAGCCGCAATGCATGCCAGCACCGATCTCGACGCAGCAGCAAAGCCGGACAATATCGCTCTGGCTGCCATATGTTCGCCGCTTGCAGGACTCGCTCTGGCACTCGCTCTGCTCTCGCTGCTGCTGACCGTCACGATCCCGCAGCCGATAGGGCCGATGTTCTGGGATCATTATCTCTATCTTGATGCCGCCAACCGGCTTGCTGACGGACAGATCCCGTCCGTCGATTTCTTCGCACCCGTCGGCGGGTTCGGGTACTACCTGTTCACAGCGCTGCAATCGGCGTTCCCGAACGGCCACCCCCTGCTGCTGGCGAGTTGGTGCCTTCTCATCGTCACTGGTCCGTTGATCGGCCTGGTAATGCTCGACATTCAGAAGCGCTCACGGGCACTAGCCTACGCCATCCTGCTGCCGTTCCTTCTCTTTTCCGTGCTTCCTTTCAACACCGGCGACTTTTATCCCTATCCGGGATCCGATGGCTTCGGCATCTACAACCGCCAGGTCTGCCAGTTGCTCTACGTGCTCGCCGCCGCACTCATCTATGTGCGCAGCCCGCGCATTCTTTCGACTGTCGTCGCAGGGGCGATGATCGCGCTTTTCTTCGTGAAGATTACTGGGGCAGTCGCAGGCGTGATCCTGTGTCTGACGGCATTCGCGGCCGGGCGGTTCAGCCTGCGCCCGGCAGTCGCGTCGGCTCTGATCTTCTTCAGCGTCCTTGCCGTTATCGAGCTCTCGCTTGGTGCGGTATCGGCCTATGTCGCCGATATCCTGGCGATGCTAGACGTCAATGACGGCAGTCTGCTGCCGCGCCTTTTTCAGGCAGCGTCGCTGAACGCGGGCCTTCTTCTGCCTGCGGGCCTTCTGTGCCTGACCCTCTTTTTTGCGAACCTGCCAGCTTTCGCCGCGTCGTTGCGGGCCGCCTGCCGCAGACCTTCGGTCGTCGGCATGGGCCAGGTTTTCGACCAGAAATTCTTCTGGCTCGCCGCTTTCGTGGTGGCCGGCATCCTGTTCGAAAGCCAGAACACCGGCAGCCAGGCCTTCATCTTCCTCTATCCATTGCTGCTCAAGATCGCCCTCGACTTCGCCGCCAACAGCACGTCCAAGCGGCTAACGATAGCGGTTTCGCTCCTAGCCGCCGCGGCGGCGCTGCCACCGATGACTGTCATCGCCCAGAAGAGCGCACGCGCCTGGGTCGGCGCCGTCAACAATGTCCGGATCGAGAGCCACAACCTGAAAACGATGGGTGCGGTGAATGTCCGCCCGATCCTGGCAGTGCGGGCCGAGCGCATGCGCGATGCCTATATCACGCAGCGCGGCGCCTTCGATACGCTCGCGGACGCGGGCGAGTTGCCGTCATTCCTGCTCTACAGCGATTTCGACTTCCAGACCGCCTGGCTGACGAATGTCGACGGCGCTGTCGATGCCCTGCGCGCCTACGAGGCCGCCAATGGCGTCCGCTTTGAAACCATCTTCAATATCGATTTCGCCAATCCGTTTCCCTGGTTGATGGATCGCCACGCGCCGAAACGCGTCGCCATCGGCGCAGACCCGTTCCGGGCGATCCCGCCGCCGGACGCAGGGGTGCGCGCGGCAGTGGCTGCCGTCGACATCGCGCTCGTGCCGACTTGCCCACCGACAAATGTCAACAGGACACTGCTGGCGCTCTACCTGCCGAGCCTCGAGGCAGGCCACACGCGCATCACACTGACGCCGTGCTACGACGCGTTCGTCCGGAACGGCTTGCGTCCCGGCGAAACGGCCGCCGGTTCGTAGAGATCACGCCTGTGGTCGCAACCGGCTCTCGGTCAAAAGCCCGCTTTCCTCGAGGATCGGATAGGCGACCGACGCAATGTGGGCGTTGATGCGCTTCAAATCGCGCAACATGTCGAGATGCAGCGAACTGGTCTGCAGGCTTTCCAGTCGTCCGTCGCGTAGCCGCTCGATGTGCCGTTCGGCCGACCGCTTCTCCATGTGGCGCACACTGACCTTCACCTCGATCAATTGTCGGGCGAGATCGGCGTTGCGGGTGACAAAAATGGTCTGGGCAACCCGCAGATTGTCGATCGTCAGGTTGAAGAGGCTCTTCAGTTCCTGATAGCCGTCCTCGGAGAATTTCAGGCCATTGTTGACCTTCTTGCCGATCTGCTCGCACAGCCCCTTCTCGATGATATCGCCCATATGCTCGAGATTGATTGCGTAGTCGATGATCACGATCGAGCGGCGCCCATCCTCCGGGCTCAGGCCGTCGCGACCCAGGCGCGACAGGAAAATCTTCACTTCCTGCTGCAGCAGATCGACCTGCTTCTCGAACTTGCCGATATCGCGGATCTCCGACAGATCGTTGTTGTTGAAGGCGGTCTGGGCGCGGATCAGCATCATCTCGATCAGGTCGCCCACCCGCAGCACTTCCCGCGTCGCGCCCGAAAGAGCCATGACCGGCGTGTGCAGCACGTTCTCGTCGAGATAGCGCGGCCCGGTTTCGTCCGCCTCGCTATCGGGGATGAAGCGGATCATCAGCCGCGACAGCAGGCCCGCAAACGGCCAGGCGAGGATCGCCACGGCAAGATTGAACGCCAGATGGATATCGACCGGCAGGTTCTGCTTCGGCAACGGCAGACTTTGCAGGAACTCGACGCTGACACCGGTCAAAGGCAGCGCGATCAGACATCCGATGGCACGGACGACGAGATTGCCAAGCGTGACGCGTCGCGCCGGCGGCGCCGAAGACAGCGTCGCCATGACAGGCGGGATCGCCCCGCCGAGATTGGCGCCAAGCACCAGCGCAACCGTCAGCCCGACGGAGAGAACGCCGGCGGCGGAAAGGGAGAGCACCAGCATCACCACCGCGAGGCTGGAGGAAGAGGCGAAGGCAAGGCCCGCGGATATGATCAAAGCGACTGGCCAGGCGCTGTCGAGCATGCCGAGAAACGCTGCCAGCGCCGCCGATTCCCGCATCGGCTCGGTGGCCAGGCCAAGCAAATGCAGCGACAGCAGCATCAGACCGATCCCGACAAAGGCCGCGCCAAGGCCTTGGCGGGCGTTCGAGCGGCTGACGCGGTGCAGCAACACGCCGACCAGAATGATCATCGGCGACAGCCATTCGATGCCAGTTGCGACGATCCAGGCGGTGACCGCCGTACCGACATTCGCACCGAGCAAGACGATCTGCGCCATGCGCGAGCGAATAAGCCCCTTCTCCACGAAAGAGGCAGTCATCAATGCCGTCGCAGTCGAGCTTTGCAGAGCGAGTGTCGCAACAAGGCCCGTCAGGAACGATCGCGTCGGCCCGCTCGTCCCCTGGGCCAGGCCGGCCCGCAGCTTCGCCCCGAAGGCGCGCGTTACCCCATCCTTGACCAGGGAAAGGCCGAACAGCAGCAGCGCCACCGCTCCGAACAGATTTACCATCACGATTGTCGATTGCATGGCATGTCTTTCCGCAGGGCCGCATGAATCGCCCCGCCCAATACACACAACCATAGTTCCGAAGTGTTTTCGACCTCAATCCGACGACGGCGATTTCGTCACTCTGACAGATAATTTTCCGTTGCCGGCTAACAAATCCGACATCGATTTTGCCAGCTACGCCCCTCCGTGGACGACCGTCGGCATCGCAAGCAGCCCAACCAAGCCTCAGGTCCGAAGCGCGCCCTGTTCGCGCGATCCGCCGTGATCTTCGGCTGGCGCGCAATTTGCGCCATTGCGCCCTTCATTTCCTGTTTCGTTTGTTTTAAGGAACGAACTCGTTTGGCCAACAGCCACCGCACTGTAACGAGGTTTCTGCCCCCATGCTCGAATTCCTGAGAAAAGCCGCCCAGACCTGGGTCGTCAAAGGCCTGCTCGTCATTCTCGTGCTGTCTTTCATGGTATGGGGCGCATCGACATCGATGATCGCGAACCAATCGGATGCTGTGGTCGTCGTCGGTGACGTCAAGGTCAAGGCTCCGGACTTCCGGCTCGCTTACGAGCGTCAGCTTGCGCTCGTTTCGCGCCAGCTCGGCACCCGCCTGACGCCGCAGCAGGCAAAGGCATTCGGCATCGAGCAGCAGGTCTATTCCCAGCTCGTCGCGGGTGCGGCCCTCGACCAGTTGGCCGGCGACATGAACCTCGGCCTTTCGGAAGATCGGCTGGCCAAGCTCATCGCCGAAGACCCGGCCTTCCACAGCGTCAACGGCCAGTTCGATCGCCTGACGTTCTCGAGCGTGCTGCGCAATGCAGGCCTTCGCGAACAGGACTACATCAACAACCGCAGCCAGGTCGCCGTGCGCTCGCAGATCGTCGACGCCCTGTCCGACGGTTATGTCGCACCGAAGGTGCTCAGCGACGCGATCGCCTCCTATCGCCACGAAAAGCGCTCGATCGACTACGTCCTGCTGTCGAACGCCAATATCGATCCGGTGAAGGCGCCTGGCGACGACGTTCTCGCCCCGTGGTACGACGGTCGCAAGGCAAACTACCGCGCGCCGGAATACCGCAAGATCACCTATCTGAAGCTCGCGCCCGAGGATATCGCCGATGCGACGGCCGTGATCGATGCGGACGTTCGCGCTGACTACGACAAGCGCAAGGACAATTTCCGCACCGAAGGCGCGCGCACAATCGAACAGCTCGCCTTCCCTTCGCGTGAGGCAGCGGACGCCGCGGCAGCCAAACTGGCAGCCGGCACCTCCTTCGACGACCTTGTCAAGGCCGAAGGCAAGACGCCTGCCGACGTTCTGCTGGGCGACTTCACCTCTGCCAGCGTTCCGGACGCAAAGATCGGCGAAGCCGCTTTTGCTATCGCCGCCAATGGCGGCACGTCGCCTGTCATCGATGGCGCCTTCGGACCGGTGATCCTGCGCGCGACGAACATCCGCCTGGAAACGGTTCGCAGCTTCGATGAGGTCAAGGAAGAACTCCGCAAGGACATTGCCCTTGCCAACGCGCAGAACGAAATCATCGGACTTCACGACAAGATCGAGGACGAACGCGCTGCCGGCGCCCCGCTCAAGGACGTCGCCGAGCAACTCAAGCTGAAAGTCACCACCGTCGACGGGATCGACGCGACCGGCAAGGATATGAATGGCGATGAAGTCGCGGGCCTGCCGGAGCCGGCTGCTCTGCTGCAGGAGGCCTTCAAGGCTGAAGTGGGCGGCGAAACCCTGCCGGTCAACATCGGGCGCGACGGTTATATCTGGTTCGACCTCGACGAAGTGGTTCCGGCCCGCGATCGCACGCTCGATGAAGCACGCGACGAAGTCGCAGCAGACTGGACCGCAGAACAGCAGCGCACGGCGCTCGCCGCCAAAGCTACCGAGCTGAAGCAGCGGATCGAAAAGGGTGCGACGCTCGCCGATATCGCGGCGGAACTTGGGCTTGCCGTCGAAGCGAAGACCGGATTGACCCGGTCGACGTCGGATGCGGCGCTGAGCCCGGCCGCCGTCGCAGCCGCCTTTAGCGGTCCGGACGGTCTCGTCGCCAATGCCGCCGGTATCGGCGGTGATGGTCAGATCCTCCTGCGTGTCACCGCGATCGAGAACAACGGCCCGACCGACGCCCTGGAGGACGATAGCCGGCAGATCCAGGCCGTGGCCCGTGCCAGCGGCGACGACATTCTCGACCAGATGGTATCGACGCTGCAGTCGGCCTACGGTGTTTCGATCAATCAGACGCTTGCCGAAACGGCTTTGGCACAGAGATAAGCGGCAAGGAAAGCAACCGATGAGTGATCTGAAACCGTTCGTCGCCAAAGTCGCCGCCGGCGAAGCTCTCAACCGCGAAGATGCACGAGCGGCTTTCGAGATCATCATGTCGGGTGCGGCCACGCCATCGCAGATCGGTGGCTTCCTGATGGCGTTGCGCGTCCGCGGCGAAACCGTCGACGAAATCGTCGGCGCCGTTGCCGCCATGCGCGCCCGCATGCTGCCGGTCGATGCTCCGGCCAATGCCGTCGATATCGTCGGCACTGGCGGCGACGGCGCCGGTACCTACAATATCTCGACCCTCGCCTCACTGATCGTTGCGGGTGCAGGTGTACCAGTCGCCAAGCACGGCAATCGGGCCCTCAGCTCGAAGTCCGGCACGGCCGACGCCCTGTCGTGCCTCGGCGTCAAGCTCGATATCGGCCCTGAGGCCATTTCGCGCTGCATCCGCGAAGCCGGCGTCGGCTTCATGTTTGCCCAGCAGCATCATTCCGCCATGCGTCATGTCGGGCCGACACGCGTCGAGCTCGGCACCCGCACGATCTTCAACCTGCTCGGCCCGCTGTCCAACCCTGCCGGCGTCAAGCGGCAACTGGTGGGCGTCTACGCGCCGCAATGGGTGCAGCCACTGGCGGAAGTCCTGCGCGACCTCGGCTCGGAGAATGTCTGGGTCGTGCACGGCGAAGGTCTCGACGAGATCACCACCACCGGCACGACGCAGGTGGCGGCTCTCGAGAACGGCAAGATCAGGACCTTCACGCTGACGCCGGCGGACTTCGGCCTGCCGACAGTGTCTCTCGACGCCTTGAAGGGCGGCGATGGCGCCCACAATGCCGTTGCGCTGCAGGCTGTTCTCGACGGTGCGGAAAACGCCTACAGGGACATTTCGCTTGCCAACGCAGCTGCATCGCTGATGATTGCCGGCAAGGCCGTAGATCTTGGTGAAGGCATGACGCTCGCCCGCCAGTCGCTCTCGAGCGGTGGCGCCAAGGCGGCACTGCAGCGCCTGATCAGCGTCTCCAACGCTGCCTGAGACAACGCTGCTTTAGACAAGGAACCGCGCCATGACCGATATCCTGCGCAAGATCGAAGCCTACAAGCGCGACGAGATCGCTGCGGCCAAATCGCAGACGTCGATCGAGGATCTGAAGACCCGCATCGCCGATCAGTCCGCTCCGCGCGGGTTCCACGCGGCACTCGCCGCGCGCCAACAGCAGGGCCGCTTCGGCCTGATCGCGGAAATAAAGAAGGCGAGCCCGTCAAAAGGCCTGATCCGTCCTGATTTCGATCCGCCGGCACTGGCCAGGGCCTACGAAGCCGGCGGCGCTGCCTGTCTTTCGGTGCTGACGGATGGTCCGAGCTTCCAGGGTGCACCGGCATTCCTTGAAGCCGCCCGCGCAGCCTGCGCGCTTCCGGCATTGCGCAAGGACTTCATGTTCGACACCTACCAGGTGTTCGAGGCGCGTGCCTGGGGTGCTGACTGCATCCTGCTGATCATGGCTTCGCTCAGCGACGATGACGCCCGGCGCCTGGAGGAGACCGCGCTTTCTCTCGGTATGGATGTGCTCATCGAAGTGCACGACGCCGAAGAGATGGAACGTGCGCTCAAGCTTACCTCGCCGCTGGTCGGCATCAACAATCGCAATCTGAGAACATTCGACGTCGATCTCGCCGTATCCGAGCAACTGGCGTCGATGGTTCCGTCCGATCGGTTGCTCGTCGGCGAGAGCGGCATCTTTACCCACGACGATTGCAAGCGTCTGGAAAGGAGCGGCATCACGACCTTCCTGGTCGGCGAAAGCCTGATGCGCAAGAGCGATGTTGAGGCGGCAACGCGCGCGCTGCTGACCGGCTCCGAAAGCGTGTTGGCGGCCGAGTGATGGGCAAGACCGTACTCACGCATCTCGACAGCAGCGGCGAAGCGAACATGGTCGACGTCGGCGACAAGGCCGAAACCGTCCGTAGTGCCACGGCGGAGGGCCATGTCCGCATGCGCCCGGAGACGCTGGCGTTGATCCTGGAGGGCAACGCCAAGAAGGGCGACGTGATCGGCACTGCGCGGCTGGCCGGCATCATGGCCGCCAAGCAGACGTCGAATCTCATCCCGCTTTGCCATCCGCTGATGTTGACGAAAGTGTCGGTCGACATCACGCCTGATCCGGCTCTGCCCGGCCTGCGCGTCGAAGCGCTTGCCAAACTGACCGGCAAGACCGGCGTCGAGATGGAGGCGCTGACCGCCGTCAGCATCGCCTGCCTGACGATCTACGACATGGCGAAGGCTGCGGACCGGGAAATGGAAATCGGCGGCATCCAGCTCGTCAGTAAATCCGGCGGACGCTCCGGCGATTACCGACGCCAGGGAGACTGACCGCCGATGTCGCTGCTTTCCGTCGAAGAAGCGCTTAAGAGGATCCTAGACAGCGCCAGGCCCCGGCAAGCAAGCGAACGTGTCGATCTGCATGAGGGGCTCGGTCGTGTGCTCGCGCAAGATGTAACTGCGCGCGTCACCCATCCCGCCTTCGACAATTCCGCCATGGATGGCTATGCGGTTCGTCATGAGGATATCCATACCATCGGCGCCGAGCTTACGGTTATCGGCCAGTCCGCCGCCGGCCATGGCTTCGGCGGCGAGGTGAAGTCCGGAGAGGCTGTTCGCATCTTCACCGGAGCACCGCTTCCCGCCGGCGCCGACACGGTCATCATCCAGGAAGACACCGAACAGCTTGCCGACGGCAAGATCCGCACCTTGTTTGCGCCCGGCAAAGGGCGACATATCCGGCTGTCCGGCCAGGATTTTACGTCCGGCGAGACGGTGCTGCTCGCGGGCGACGTTCTGGACGCCGGTCGCCTGACGCTCGCCGCCGGCATGAACTACGCGACCCTGCCGGTATTCAAAAAACCAACAGTGGCAATCCTTGCCACCGGCGACGAGTTGTTGGCGCCCGGTAGCGTACCCGGCGCCGATCAGATCATTGCCTCCAACACATTCGGTGTTGCCGCTATTGCGCGTGAAAGCGGCGCCGAGATCATCGACCTCGGCATCGTCCCGGACAACAGCCTGGCGATTTCAGCGGCCGTCGAGCGGGCAAAGGCAAAGGGAGCCGATGTGCTCGTGACGCTAGGTGGCGCCTCGGTCGGCGATCATGATCTCGTGCAGTCGACATTGGTTGCGAGTGGCATGACGCTCGACTTCTGGCGCATCGCCATGCGGCCCGGAAAACCTCTGATGGTCGGGAAACTCGGTGACATGGCGGTGCTCGGCCTACCCGGCAATCCTGTCTCGAGCCTCGTTTGCGCTCTCTTGTTCCTTGAACCCTTGACCTGCAAACTGGCAAGACTGCCGGGGCGCGATCGCCTGACGACCGCCCGCCTCGCCGCGCCACTACCCGCCAACGACAAGCGCCAGGACTATGTGCGGGCGCGGCTTTCGAGCGATGTGGACGGCTCGCTTGTCGCCCATCCTTTCCCGCGCCAGGACTCGTCAATGATGAAAGTCTTTGCCCAGTCCGATTGCCTGATCGTTCGCGTGCCGAACGCCGAAGAGGCACCCTCAGGTACGTCCTGCCAAATCGTCCGGCTCAGGTAGTCTTCCTCGAAAGATCGTGGTGAACCAGGTTCGGCTTTCGGCTCGCCGGACATGCCAAGCTCAACGCCACGGCAGAAACAAAGGATATTCCGGCTGCGCTGTCATATGCCCGACATGGTAACCCTTTAATAACACAGTCATTCAATCATCGCTCAAGGCGAATGACTACGGATGTACTAGCAGGCGCCGTGATGATTTGAAGGAAAGGTCGGGTATTGCCCGACCTTTTGCTTTTCTAGGGCAATCTGCTTTTCTGGAACGACCACCGCTTCTGCCGCGGTAGCGATGGCACGAGCCGCGACGCCCAGGCGGCGTCGCACCCTCAGCAGGGGCCTCAGGAGGCCGCGTTCTCACAACGGCTCACGAGTATCTTGTCGATACGGCGGGAATCCATATCGACCACTTCGAAGCGATAGCCATGCGCAATGGCGATATCGCCTTCTTCCGGCGTCTTGCGCAGTTGCTGAACCAGGAAACCAGCGATCGTTTCGAAGTTTCCGTCCGCATCGATGCCGTCGATGCCGATGGTCAGATGGATCTCATCGATCGGCGTGCGTCCGTCGACGAGGTAGGTTCCATCCTCACGCTGGCGGATCAGTGCGTGCTCGAGGTCGTCATAGTTCGACGGCAGCACGCCGACGATCGCCTCCAGAATATCGGCAATGGTGATAATGCCTTCGGTGCTGCCGTATTCGTCGACAATCATCGCCATGTTGATGCTCGACGATTTGAAAGCATCGAGTGCCTTCAGGCAGGACGCGGTTTCCGGCAAAGTATGGATCTCACGCACATATTTGCGAACGTCGAGAGGGACGGATGTCGGCGCGTTGAGGATTTCCTTGGCCAGAACCGCGCCAAGGACATCGCCGCTCGGCCCGTCGACGACTGGATAACGGGAATGGCCGTATTGGCGGATCTTCTCCCCGATGGTCTCCAGGCTGTCGTTGATATCGATGAAGCTCATTTCGGTGCGGTGCGTCATGATCGACTTCACGTTACGGTCACCGAGACGGATGATGCGACGAAGCATCTCGTGCTCCGACTTTTCGATCGCGCCGCTCTCGACACCCTCCGCCATGATCGCGTGGACTTCCTCTTCGGTGACATGGTCCGGATCATCCGGGCGTATGCCGAGCAGCCGCATCATCAGGGCTGCCGAGGTTTCGAAGAGATAGACGACCGGCGCCACGATGCGCGACAACAACGTCATCGGCCGCGCCACGAACATCGCGAAGCCCTCCGAGTTCTTCAACGCCAGTTGCTTGGGGATCAACTCACCGATGACGACGGAGAGGAAGGTGATGAGCGTCACCACGATCGCCACGGCCACCGGATGACCGTAGGGGTTGATCCAGGCGATGCTATCGAAAATCGGGGCGAACTTGGCCGCGATCGTCGCGCCACCATAGGCACCGGCAAGCGTGCCGACCAGCGTGATGCCCACCTGGACGGTGGATAGAAACTTGCCGGGGTCTTCCGCCAGCTTCAGTGCCGCTTCGGCACGGAGATTTCCCTGTCTTGCCATCTGGCGAAGCAATGGCTTGCTTGCCGAGACGATTGCCATTTCCGAGAGAGCAAAAAATGCGTTGATCAAAAGCAGGACGAAAATGACAAAAAATTCGGACATGGTCTCCAAGTCACCGTTGACGAAAAGTCGCCCAATCGAGAGCGACCGTTCACCAAATAGGGCCAGCGGGCGATCCGAGCAAGCGCAAGTCTCGAAATCCGTGAAGCCAAATGCGCTTCACCCGTATTTCGCGAGGTAGGAGCAGGCGGAATTGCGGAAGAATCCGGCGAAGGCGGTTCAGCTTTCGTCCGACCGCAGGGCGCCACGCACGCGCTCACGCCCGATCTTGATGACATTTTCCATCGCGGCCCGTGCGCCCGCCTCGTCACGCCGGCCGATTTCCTCGACGATCCGGATGTGATTGCGGGCAACTTCGTCGACGCCGCCTTTTTCAGCGACCGGCGAACTCAGCTTGAAAATGCCGACCAGCGCCGCCTCGATCAGGCCGCCGACCGTGCGCATGAACGGATTGCCCGAGGCTTCGGCAATCGACAGATGGAATTTCAGATCGGCATACGCGAGGCTCTCGGCCGTGTGCCCGGCTTCACCCATGGCGACGGCCAGGCGCATCATGCGGCTGATCTCTGCGTCAGACGCATTCCTTGCGGCAAGGGCAGCCGCATGCGGTTCGAAGGCCAGGCGGACTTCGCTCAAGTGATAGAGGAATTCCTCGTCCACACCGCATTCGAAATGCCAGGTCAGGATATCGTTGTCGAAGAGGTTCCAGTCGTTCCTGGGCGTGACGCGCGTGCCGATGCGCGCACGTGGAACGACCAGACCCTTGGCGGCAAGCGTCTTCATCGCTTCGCGAAGAACCGTGCGCGATACTTTGAAGCGCGCCGCAAGCTCCGGATCGCCGGGCAGGATCGACCCGATCGGGAACTCGCCTGAAACGATCGCCTTGCCAAGCTGGTCGACCACATGCGCATGACTGGTGCGCTTCCGCGTCCCGGAAAGGACAGTCTCCAGCAAACTCCTGTTCAACCCACCTCCTCCAGGCACTCCCTTGCCTGACAGCGCCAAATGCAGCGCCCCTACTGCCATTCCCCGTCCACCCATCCCCACGAACACGACGAGCGGGCCCGAGAACAGCCTATCCGATTCCTCAAGCATTACACGAAATGCACCAAAGCTGCACTATGGCCGAATCCGGTCGGCCACAACCATTCATTGCGCCGTTCTCAGCAAGCCAACCAACGCCGGGATCCCGGTGTCAACAAGCCGCTGCGTCGTGTCTCGACCCGCCGACAAGAACGACAAACCCCGCCATCGCGGCGGGGTTTGCACATTTGCTGCGTTCTTTCGCCGTGCTTACTTCGGCAGCTGGTCGTCGACGCCTTCGACGTAGAAGTTCATGCCGAGCAGCGTGCCGTCATCCGACGACGCGCCTGCGGCCAGCCACTCGCTGCCATCCTGCTTCTTCAGCGGACCGGTGAACGGCTTCAGCTCGCCCGACTTGATCTTGGCTTCCGCGTCCTCGGCCAGCTTCTTCACGTCGTCAGGCATGTTGGTGTAGGGCGCCATGGTCAGGATGCCGTCCTTCAGGCCATCCCAGCTCGACGTGGTTTCCCACTTGCCGTCGAGGAAGGCCTGGGTGCGCTTGACGTAGTAGGCGCCCCAGGTGTCTACGATCGCGGTCAGCTGGGTCTGCGGGCCTGCGGCGATCATGTCGGATGCCTGGCCGAAGGCCTTAATGCCGCGCTCTGCGGCAACCTGCATCGGCGCCGTCGTGTCGGTGTGCTGGGTCAGGATATCGACACCCTGGTCGACCAGCGCCTTGGCAGCGTCGGCTTCCTTGCCCGGGTCGAACCAGGTGTTTGCCCATACGACCTTGATCTTGAAGTCCGGGTTAACCGAGCGCGCGCCGATGACGAAGGCATTGATGCCCATCACCACTTCCGGAATTGGGAAGGAAGCGATGTAGCCGGCGACGCCCTTCTCGGACATCTTGGCAGCGATCACGCCCTGGATGTAGCGGCCTTCATAGAAACGGCTGTTGTAGGTCGCCACATTCGGCGCGCTCTTGTAGCCGGTTGCGTGTTCGAACTTCACGTCCGGGAATTTCTGGGCGATCTTGATCGTCGCGTCCATGAAACCGAAGGACGTGGTGTAGATCAGGCCGCAGCCGGAACGGGCCATACGCTCGATTGCGCGCTCGGCGTCCGGACCTTCCGGCACGTTTTCGAGGAACTGGGTTTCGATCTTGTCGCCGAGCGTCTTCTCCAGTTCCAGGCGGCCAATGTCATGCGCCTGGGTCCAACCGCCGTCGGTCTTGGAACCGACGTAGACGAAGCAGACCTTGGCCTTGTCCTGAGCGGCGGCGGCCGAAGCAAAGCCGATGACGGCCGCGGTACTTGCGAGAGCGAGCAATAGTTTTTTCATTTTCTTGACCTCTGTCGGTTTGAGAAACGTCCGTCTGGATTGTTATTGTCACCGATCTGGCACAAACGGCTTACCGAGCGATGCCGGCGTATTGATCAGGGTCGTGCGCCGGTTATGTGAAATGAGGATGAGGACGACGATCGTCGCGAGATAGGGAAGCGACGACAAGAATTGCGACGGAATGCCGATGCCGAAAGCCTGCGCGTGAAGCTGGCTGATGGAAACGGCGCCGAATAGATAGCCGCCGGCCACGAGACGCCACGGACGCCAGGACGAAAACACCACCAGCGCAAGCGCGATCCAGCCGCGCCCGGCCGACATGTTTTCCACCCATTGCGGGGTGTAGACCAGCGATAGTTGCGCGCCCGCAAGGCCTGCGCAGGCACCGCCGAACATCACGGCAAGATAGCGCGTCGTGATGACGTTTACACCAAGAGCATGGGCGGACGCATGGCTGTCGCCGACGGCGCGCAGCTTCAAGCCCGTGCGGCTCCTGAACAGGAACCAATGGACGCCTGCGACCAGCGCGATCGACAGATAGAAGATGATGTCCTGACGAAACAGCAAGGGGCCGATGAACGGGATCTCGGCCAGCACCGGGATGACGATCGGCTGCAGCTTGATACCCTGCATGCCGAGAAAGCTCTCTCCGAGCATGCCGGAAACGCCGAGGCCGAGCAGCGTCAGCGCCAGGCCGGTCGCCACCTGATTGGCAACCAGCGTCAGTGTCAGGAATGCAAAGAGGAGGGAAAATACCGCGCCGCAGACGACGCCTGCCAGAATCCCGAGATAGGGCGATCCGGTGATCTGGGTCGCGGCAAAGGCACAGACGGCGCCCATGACCATCATGCCTTCGACGCCGAGGTTGAGTACGCCCGAGCGTTCCGTCACCAATTCGCCCAGCGCGGCAATGACGAGCGGTGTCGCGGCGGTAATGACGCTCAGCAGTATGGCTTCAACGATCCCCATCAGCGGCTCCCGTCCAAATCTGACGCAGTAAAGCGGTACCAAACCAGCCGGATGCGATAATGAATGAGCGTGTCGCAGGAGAGCACGAAGAACAGCAGCAGGCCCTGGAAGACGCGGGTGACTTTGTCCGACACCCCGAGCGACAGCTGTGCGGCTTCGCCGCCGAGATAGGTCAGCGCCAGCACGAGACCGGCCGCAATGATGCCGAGCGGATTGAGCCGGCCGAGAAATGCAACGATGATCGCGGTGAAGCCGTAGCCGGGCGAGATTACCGGGCGCAGCTGTTGGATCGCACCGCTCACCTCGGAAATGCCGGCAAGCCCCGCAAGCGCGCCTGACAGCAGCATCGAAAACCAGATCATGCGCCGGGACGAGAAACCGGCGAAGCGCCCTGCCCGCTCGGATTGCCCGAGAACCGAGATCTCGAAGCCCTTCAGCGTATAGCGCATCATGAACCAGACCAGGATCGCCGCAATGATGGCGAAGGCGAAACCCCAGTGGGTGCGCCCGGACGCGATCAGTTCCGGCAGGATCGCGTCGGCCGCAAAGCTGCGCGTCTCCGGGAAATTCATGCCCTGCGGGTTGCGCCAGGGGCCGCGCACGATCCAGTCGAGAAAGAGCTGGGCGACGTAGACAAGCATCAGGCTCGTCAGGATCTCGTTGGTGTTCATATGCGCCTTGAGGAAGGCGGGAATGGCGGCAAACAGCGCGCCGCCGAGCATGCCCATCAGCATCATCAGCGGCAGCACCAGCGGCGACTGCCACTCGTAAAACACCACCGGCAGGATCGAGCCGGCGATGGCGCCCATGATGAATTGCCCCTCGGCGCCGATGTTCCAGTTGCTCGACCGGAAACAGACGGAAAGGCCAACGGCGATCAGGATAAGCGGTGCGGCCTTGATCGCCAGTTCGTGCAGCGACCAGACCTCGCTCAGAGGCTCGACGAAGAAACTGTAGAGCGCCGTAACCGGGTTCTTGCCCAGAAGCGCAAACATGATGCCGCCGAAAATGATCGTCAGCAGGAAGGCGATGAACGGAGACAGGATCGAGAACAGCGCCGATATCTTGGCGCGCTTTTCCAGTTCAATGCGCATGCACAGCCCCCGTGCCTTCCGTCTTGCCGTACATGCCGCCCATCAGGAGGCCGATCTTCTCGCGCGAAAGCTCGCGCGCCGGATAGGGATCGGAGAGCCGCCCTTCGCTGATCACCGCGATCTCCGTCGCCACCTCGAAGATTTCGTCAAGGTCCTGGCTGATCACCAGCACGGCGGACCCAGCCTTGGCGAGATCGACGAGCGCCTGCCGGATCCGGCTTGCAGCACCTGCATCCACCCCCCAGGTCGGCTGATTGACGATCAAGACGGCCGGTTGGCGGTCGAGCTCGCGACCGACGATGAACTTCTGCAGGTTGCCACCCGAGAGCGACCCGGCCGGCGGGTCTTCACCGCTTTTGCGCACGTCCATCGCTTCTGAGATGCGCTTGGTTGCCGTCGTCACCGCATCTCGGCGGATGATGTTGAGGAAGCCGCCGCCGAGGAAGGCTTTTGCATCGGACCGGCTTCTGGCAAGCACCAGATTGTCCGAGAGCGGCATGGCCGAAACCGCCGCATGGCCATGACGCTCTTCGGGAACGAAGCCTGCGCCCATCAGCCGCCGCGCATTGATGTTCCTGTTGCCGACCGGCTTCTGCCTGATCTGCACCGCAGCGTCGTCGGCAACCGGATATTCGCCGGAAAGCGCATCGAAAAGCTCGCCCTGACCGTTGCCGGCCACACCGGCGATCGCCAGCACTTCGCCGGCACGCACCTTGAGACAGATGTTTTTCAGCGAAACGGCAAACGGCGTGCGCGCGGAAACGGAAAGGTGGCGGGCTTCCAGTTGCACGTCGCCCTTGGTGCTGGTGCCCTCGGCGGTAACGGCCGCGACGTCGCTTCCCACCATCATGCGTGCCAAAGACGCCGGCGTTTCGGCCTTGGGGTCGCAGGCGCCCGTCACCTTGCCGTGGCGCAACACGGTAGCGCGGTCGCAGATGCGCTGCACTTCCTCAAGCCGATGGCTGATATAGAGGACCGAGCGACCTTCCGCCTTGAGCTTGTTCAGCGTTTCGAACAGTCGATCGGCCTCCTGCGGCGTCAGGACCGACGTCGGTTCATCGAGAATGATCAGACGCGGGTTCTGCAACAAGGCGCGGACGATCTCGATGCGCTGACGCTCGCCGACGGAAAGGTCAGCCACGTGCGCCTTGGGATCGAGCGGCAGGCCATAGGCGTGCGACAGGCGCGAGGCTTCTTCCGCGACCTTGGCGAGCGAGATGTTGCCGTCCATCGACAGCGCGATGTTTTCCGCGACGGTCAACGCCTCGAACAGCGAAAAATGCTGAAAAACCATACCGATGCCGAGCTTGCGAGCGGCCGCCGGGCTGGCGACGCGCACGCTGCGCCCTTGCCAAACGATCTCGCCGGCCGTCGGCGCCAGAACGCCGAACAGCATCTTCACCAGCGTTGATTTTCCGGCGCCGTTTTCGCCGAGAAGGGCGTGGATTTCGCCCTGGTTGATCTGCAGGTTGATCTCATTGCAGGCTGCAAACGAGCCAAACAATTTCGTCAGGTTGCTCACAGTCAACAACGGACCGTTCGCAGTTGCTCCCTCAACAGGCACGCTGCCCTCTTTTCCCCTCTGTCGATCCCCGTCCGCCTTAAGGCTTCGATCAAGGAATCAGCAGTGTTGTTCCACTCGTTTTTCTTGTCTCAAGATCCGTGTGCGCGCGACCGGCGTCAGCAAGCGGATAAGTCTGATTTATATTGATACGCACTTTGTTGCTTTGCACAATATCAAAGAGGGAATTTGCACACGCTTCAAGCGCAGGCCGCGTCGACACATAACCGAAGAGTGTCGGACGCGTCGCAAACAGTGAACCCTTCTGCGCCAGAATGCCGATGCTGAAGGCGTCGACCGGGCCCGACGAGTTGCCGAAGCTCACCCAAAGACCGCGCGATTTCAGGCAATCGAGCGACGCCGGATAGGTGTCCTTCCCGACCGAATCATAGACGACATCGACACCCTTGCCGTCCGTCAGCTCCTTGACCCGGGCAACGAAGTTGTCCTTGCGGTAGTTGATGACGTGGTCGTAGCCATGGGCGAGCGCCAGATCGACCTTGTCCTGCGAGCCGGCCGTACCGATGACGGTTGCGCCCAAAGCCTTTGCCCATTGACCGGCAATCAAGCCGACGCCACCGGCGGCGGCATGGAAGAGCAGCGTCGTTTCAGGGCCAACCTGGAATGTCTGGTTGAGCAGATATTGCGCTGTCATGCCCTTCAGCATCATCGCCGCCGCGGTCTCGAGCGGGATATCGTCTGGAACCTTGACCAGTTGCGAAGCTTCGACGTTGCGCTCGCTGGCATAGGCGCCATCCGACGAGGCATAGGCCACCCGGTCGCCAACGCCAAAAAGGCTGACGCCATCGCCGACGGCCGTCACGATCCCCGCGCCCTCCTTGCCCGGGACAAAGGGCAGGCCAGCGGCCGACTTGTAGAGCCCGGTGCGGAAATAGACGTCGATGAAATTCAACCCGACGGCCACCTGGCGGATCTGCACTTCACCCGGCCCCGGCGGCGAGAGCGTAACGCCCTCCAGCTTCAGGACCTCGGGTCCACCGAGTTCGCGTACGACAATTGCCTGTGCCATCGAAGAGCTCCTAGGTCTGGCCGAGCTTGGGGAAAATCTGCAGGACGAAACCGATCACGTAGAGATAGATGCCTGTCGCAAGAACACCGGTCACCACCCAGGCCGGTGTCTCGAAATGTAGAAGCAGTGCGTACATGCTGAGCGCCGACCAGAGGAGGAAGATGCCGAGATTCAAGGGCCTCAACCGCTGGACGCGCACCGGATGCAGGAAATTGATTGGCAGGAAGGTTAGCACCACCGACACGAGGACGACGATTGAGGCGGTCAGTTCGCTTGCCTGAATGACGAAGAGCGTAAAGACGACCATGTTCCAGACCACGGGAAAGCCCGAGAAGAAATATTCGTCCGTCTTCATGCCCATGTCGGCATAGTAGATCGCGCTCGAAACGACGATCGCGCCCGCCGCAACGAAGGACCACGGTTCGCCGATCATGCCGCTCTGATAGAGCGCAAAGGCCGGCAGAAGCACGTATGTGACATAGTCGATGACGTTGTCGAGCGTGTCGCCCGACCAATTGGGAAGCACTTCCTTGACCCGCACCTTGCGGGCGATCGGACCGTCGATGCCGTCCACCAGCAAGGCCAGGCCCAGCCACCAGAACATGTCGACGAAGCGGTGCTCAGCTGCGGCGACGACACCAAGAAAAGCGAGGAATGACCCGGAAGCGGTCAATATGTGCACGGAGAAGGCGCGGATCTCGGCGTAGGGGACTCGTTTGTAGTTGAAAAACTTCATCTGCGGACGCCGCCTATCCCCTTGTGCACTTCGCCAGACAGGGCCGTCACCCCGCCCCAACCGCTTTGGCGGCGCATTGCGCGTAATATGCACCCTTTGCAACGTATCGCCAGCAAAATTCAAGCACGACTTTGCCCGATGGGGATTGTTCTGTGGACACTTTCAAATTGCTTCTGCGCTGATTCAACCCATTTATTTCGCCTTTGTCGAGGACTAGAAGTAAGATCATGTTCAAGACAGCAGGCGCTTGATGGCGCGAGCGAAAGGGTTCTTCCATCATGGATCATTACGACATCGCCGTCGTCGGCGCTGGTCTCGCGGGCTCTCTGGCAGCGATCGCGCTCGCCGAAGCTGGCTACCGCGTCGCGCTGATCGGACCGGAACCGGCATCGTCCGACGGCCGGACGACCGCGCTGATGGACCAGTCGATCGAATACCTGAAGAAACTGAGCCTCTGGGAGAAGGTGCAGCCGTCGACGGCACCCCTCTCGACGATGCGCATTCTGGACGGGACTGACCGCCTGCTGCGGGCGCCGACGGTGAACTTTCGCGCGTCGGAAGTCGGTCTATCGGCCTTCGGCTACAACATTCCGAACGCCCCGTTCCTCGACATTCTGCGCCAGCGGGCGTCCGAGACCGAAACGCTCGATCGCATGACCGTGTCGGCGGCCGATTTCGACCTCTCCGGCGACAAGGCGCGGATCTCGCTCGATGACGGACGCGATATCACGGCCGATCTGGTTGTCGGTGCCGACGGCCGCCGTTCGCCGGTGCGCGAAGCGGCCAAGATTTCCGTCAGCACCTGGTCCTATCCGCAGACCGCCGTCGTCCTCAACTTCTCGCACGAGCTTCCCCACCAGGACACTTCGACGGAGTTTCACACGGAGAGCGGACCATTCACCCAGGTGCCTCTGCCCGGCAACCGCTCGAGCCTCGTTTGGGTGCGTAAACCCGAAGATGCCGCAACCACGCTGGCGCTCGACCTGGCCGCACTCTCGCGCGCTGTGGAGGACCGGATGCAGTCGATCCTCGGCAAGGTCACGGTCGAGGCTGGCCCGCAGTCCTTCCCGCTGTCTGGCATGAGCGCCCATCGCTTCGGCAAGGGCCGGGTCGCGCTTGTCGGCGAGGCGGCGCACGCCTTCCCGCCGATCGGTGCCCAGGGCCTCAACTTGAGCCTTCGCGACGCGATGACGCTGGTCGATCTGATCGGCGCACCGACGGGCGGCAACCTTCCGGGCGATATCGGCGACCGTTTTGACAGCCGCCGTCGCCTCGATATTATCAGTCGCACGGCGAGCGTCGACCTCTTGAACCGATCGCTGCTGTCAAGCTTCCTCCCGGTGCAGGCGTTGCGCGCCGTCGGCCTGCACATCCTCTCGGCAGCAGGACCACTGCGCAGTGTGTTGATGCGCGAGGGCGTACACCCCGGCAGCGCGTTTCACGCGCTGAAGGACAGCTTACGGGAAAAGATCGGGCGGAAGAGCGCCTGAGCGGATCAGATAGAGCAGCCCGGTTACGGTTGCTACCGAGAGCAACGTCGTGATCAGAATGGTTGCCGACGCCCGCTCCTGCCAGACGCCATACTGGTGGCCTATGACAAAGACGTTGGTCGCGGTCGGCAGCGCCGCCAGCAGCACAGCCGTCTGCACCCAGACCGGATCATAGTTTCCCATCAGGCTGAGCGCGATGAAAACCAGCACCGGATGCAGGATGAGCTTGGCCGGCACGATGTAGCCGATCTCGATCGGGATGCGCTTGATTGGCCGGAGCGCCAGTGTCACGCCCATGGCAAACAGCGCGCAGGGTGCGGCCGCCTGCGCCAGATAGTCGATCAGCCGCTGCACCGGCAGCGGCGGCTGGACGGCAAAGAATGCCGCTGCGACCCCGGCAAAGGTAGACAGGATGAACGGGTGCATGATGATCTTGCGGGCGATGCCAAAGGCAAGAACCGCAGCGTTTTCCTTTCGCCCACCCGAAAGCGCCATCATCGCCGGCGCCACGGTAAAGTGTGCCGCATTCTCGAAGCAGAAGATCAGTGCGACCGGCACTGCCGCCGCGTCACCCAGCGCCAGCAATGCCAGGCCCGGCCCCATGTATCCGATATTGCCATAGGCTGCGGCAAACCCCTGTATTGTCGCCTCGCCGATGGAATTGCGCCGCACGAAAAGACCGACGATGAAGATCAGCGAAAAGACGACATAGGTCGCACCGACGCTCGTCAGGATGAAATCGGCGCGCGTCAGCTGCTCGATCGGAGTTCGCGACACCAGCTTGAAGAACAGCGCCGGCAAAGCGAGATAGATGATGAAGGTGTTCAGCCACCCCATCGCCTCGCCCGGATGCTCGACCAAGCGGGCCGTGAGATAGCCGAGAAAGATCAGCCCGAAGAACGGCAGCACCAGGCCAGCAATTTCCGTCATGCCTCTCCTCGACCATGCTCATGCGTGCACTGAAGGCGACTAATCCCCCAAAGCCCAATCGCCGTCGCGGTATCCACGCTTTGGGCACGGTACTCGCGCGCCCTGCACAATCGGGCCTGATCAACCCAATAGCATCAACCCGATCGATTCCAATAGGTTGAGGCGCAACCGGCGAAGCCCAATCCCCTCCATTGATCCGCTGGAGACCTAGCCGATTTTCATCAGAATCGGGAACGTCTGCTGGAACCAGATGGCGACGGAACTGATGAAACCGAAGAGGAAAGCAAGGCCGGCCAGCACCAGAAGCGCACCCATCAGTTTTTCGACGAGGCCAAGGTGGCGGCGGAATCGCAGGAGAAAGCGCATGAAAGCACCGGAAAAACCGGCGGCGATCCAGAACGGTATGGCAAGCCCGAGCGAATACACGGCCAGAAGCATGGCACCGTCCGTGACCGTATCGCGGGCAGCCGCAACGCCGAGAATCGTGCCGAGCACCGGACCGATGCACGGCGTCCAGCCGAAGGCGAAGGCAAGGCCCATGATATAGGCGCCGGACAGCGTCGCCGGCTTGCCGCCGCCTTGAAACCGCGCCTCGCGCGCAAGCAGGCCGATCTTGAAAACACCGAGGAAATGCAGGCCCATGATGATGATGATCACGCCGCCGATACGCGACAGCAGATCCATGTGCTGGCGCAAAAGCAGGCCGATCGAGGATGCGCCGGCACCAAGCGACACGAACACGGTTGCGAAGCCGAGCGTGAACAGAAGGGCTGCCGGCAGAACGGCGCGCCGGGTGCTGCGGGCCGAAACCGCCTCGCCGCTTCGAAACTGATCGACTGACACCCCGGCCATATAGCAGAGATAGGGCGGCACAAGCGGCAGGACACAGGGCGAAAGGAAGGACAGCGCGCCAGCGAGAATGGCGGTCCAGATCGAAATATCGGCAATCGACAACGGCAAGAACTCCGGCATGCGGTATTTGGGCCATTCCTTAGCCGCATGGTCGCGATGATACCAATCACCTTTTGGCGATCATTGCGCCATGCACCATTTCTTCACGAAAGCAGTAATTTTTGGGTTGACCGGCGGGAAGCTCAAGTGCATATGTCCGCCCACTTCCGCCGGGCCTCACGGTCGCGGCTAGGGAGCGCGTAGCTCAGCCGGTAGAGCAACTGACTTTTAATCAGTAGGTCCAGGGTTCGAATCCCTGCGCGCTCACCATCAACATTCTGATTTCATTGCTTTTTAGCCTCACATTCTGGAATGTCATCCGAGATTTCCGACGCATCCGACGTCCCCCAAAATGTCGTAAGCAACGACATTGTACGCATACTCTGATCGCTGTTTCTCCATGACCGTCGTACCAGGTAACCATCTTGTCGATCGCTGTGGTCGCCATTTCCGGGTGAAGGGCGAAGTAGTGTCTCAGGATCTGGTGGACGCCCTGGAGCGAATGGCCCGTAACCGAGCAGATCTCGGGCGGCGTGGCGCTTGACCGCATTGTCGGAGCTCGACGCTCTCCTTAGGAATGCCGCTCCGAGCAATGAATGGCGCATCTGGGAAGGCGAAGAGCAGTTTGCCCCCGGCGGGTTACCGTTGTTCGAGCTATCCCAGCAGCGAACGTGAGCGGCGACTCGGATGAGAGGCCACGCGGCGCGCCGGCCACCTTCAGGAATCGGCACTATCGACAATCGTACGCATTGCGTAGATGCTGAGCCTCATGCCGAGGATGCAAAGACGCGTATCAGGATAACCCAGATTGATATCGAGCACAGGGATGAAAGCATGAGAAAGCTTATCATTGCGGTTGGAATGATTGGTACCCTCGCGTCCTGCACTCAGACAGAGCGAGGGACCGCGATCGGTGCAGGAACCGGCGCAATAATCGGGGGCGTGGTGAGCGACAGCTGGGGCGGCGCGGCTATCGGCGCTGTGGCCGGTGGGATCATGGGCAACCTGATTGGCCGTTCCCGGGAGCGCGAAGGCTATTGTATCTATCGCGATCGCTACGGCCGCCGATTCGAGGCACGCTGCCGATAATAGCCGACCAGGTGTCCGATTGCACGACCGCCAAGCATAGCAATGGCTAGCGAAGGATTCGGTGCGCTCACCACCTTCAGATCCCCTCACTGCCATCCGACATAGCAACCGTTCCGCGGTGCCTGCTTCGCATCTTCAGCGGGCTCGTTCCATATTCGCGGCTATAGGCGCGGGAAAAGGCTGACAAGCTGTCGAAGCCGCAGCGAAGGGCAATCTCGCGGATCGGGCTGCCCGAATCGCGCACCAGCCGATGGGCGACCTGAAGGCGCAGGCGCAGGTAATAGGCGCCGGGGCTGGTCGACAGGCCCTTCGCGAATAGAACCTCCAGCTTGCGCTGCGACACGGACAGCCGGCGTGCAAGCGCAGACACAGTCAGCGGCCGTTCGAGCGTTCGCTCCATCAGGCGGATCGCCTCCGCCAGACCGGGATCACGGGTCTCGATCCGTCCGAGGGACACGACGGGCTGGACGTCCGTTGCGCTGTGGGTCTGGTCGTAGACGAAGATGCTGGCCACATCGAGCGCCAGCGCCGAGCCAAGGCGTTGGGTAATCAGGTGCAGCATCATGTCGAAGGTCGGCGATGCGCCGCCCGAGGTCCAGAACTTTCCATCGGTGACGAAACGGTCTCCCAGCACCGATAGTGCCGGGAACGCCTGACTGAAATCCTCCAACTCTTCCCAATGGGCGGTGGCCTTGCGACCGTTGAGCAGACCGCTGCGACCGAGCAGCCAGCAACCCGATTCGATGCCGGCGACGACTTCAAAATGGCGCGCGCATTCCTGAAGCGTGGCGATGAACTTGCGGCCGACATGCCGGTCGAGATTGAAGCCACCGATCGCAAGCAGGACATCGCCGTCAAGCGGCAGCGTGAACATGCCGTCGACCGTGATCGGAATGCCGCATGTCAGGGCGACCGGCTCACCGTCCGCCGACAGCAGCCGCCAGCGAAAGACCTCGCGGCCGGAGACGCGATTGGCCGCGCGCATCGGATCGAGCACCGACGCCAGCGACATGATCGACGACTCTGGCAGGACGACCACCACGACATCGATCACAGATTGTATTTTCTCAGCGCTGGACATGCGAGAAATGTCAAATTTCCGGCGTGAAATGTCAATTGGGCAGGCCGCATTCAGGCATTATCAGGTGGCAATCGATCTCCCTTCGCGCGGCGCTGCAGCCCCGCGCAGAGACGTTCCCCTTTCCGCGAGATTGCCGGAACGGGCCGGCCGGATCCAGTTCCGCCGGCCCGTTTTTTTTAATCCACCGCCCATGCGAACCGAACGAACAGCGATGCACCGATGCTGGTAAGAATGGCCGGGAAGCACACTCAGGCAAATCGCCGCCCGTTTGATGCAACCCTCAACCTGTCCGTGCGGTCGAGATATCGATTGCGAACGAAGCCTGTGGCGGGGCATAGGCGATCACGCGGTTACGGCCGGCATCTTTGGCCTGATAGAGTGCGGCATCCGCCATACTGAAAAGTTCTTCCCAGCTGTTTTCCACGCCTCGGCCGACGACAACTCCGATGCTGACGCTGAGGGCAACGCGCTGGCCGTCGAAACGGACATGCAATTGTTCGGTGGCAAGGCGGAGCCGTTCGGCGATCGCCTGCGCCTGCACCTCGTTCGTTTTCGGGAGATAGAGCCCGAACTCCTCGCCGCCGAGCCTTGCGAAGCAATCGGTCGCGCGCAGGTTTGCGCGCACCAGTTCGGCAAAAGCGATCAGCACCTGGTCACCCGCCTGGTGACCAAAACGGTCATTGACGCGCTTGAAGAAATCCAAATCCATGACCGCAAGTGCATCGTCCTTCCAGCCTAAGCGCGGCAACTGCGACAGGAACCAGCGGCGATTACCGACCCCCGTCAGCATGTCGGTGTCGGCCGTCCGACGCAATGCGGCCTCTGCTCGCTCCTTGACTAGCACGAGCGCAAAGAGCGCGATTGCGAAGTGGCTGATGATCAGGAGGAAGAAGGCATAGGTCGTCGTGATCGGTACGACGGCCGGCCTGAGCAGGCCCACCACCACGACAAGGCAGAGCATGGCACCGATCGTCAGGGAAGCTGCGAAGATCGTCCGAACCGGCAACGGCTCGCCTTTCCGATCCGAGACGACTGCAAAGGCGGAAGCGGCAAGGAACAGGAAGGCGCCTGAGTTGAAGGCGCTTGCACGTGCGTAGTTCACAACGTGGAAATGCGTGATCAAGCCGACAACCGCCCCAGTCAAGGGAATGGCAAGTGCCAGCCAATCGGCCCGTCGGCGACTTTGGCCACTCAGCCGGCGCAGACCGATCCAGAACAGTGCATAGCCGCCAAGGCCGAGTGTGAAGCTCGACAGCGTCCATAGAAAAGCCGGCAGCAGCTTCTGTTCGCCATAACCTGCCAGCGTCGAAGCCAGAGCAAGAAAGAGAAACCCGGCCGCCAGAATGCCAAGCCCCTCGTTCCGGGGTGATTGCCACCGGAGGTAAAGAAAGCACAGGGCGCCGACCAGAAACGACGACTTGTGAAGCAGCAGTACAGTTGCGAGGTCAAGTTGGGCAGTCATCGGTCCGGCTCGGCGTGGTTGTTTGTCGCCGCGCCTCTATCGCACGGAGTTTAGCGATTACTAAATGGAAATGAGAAATCGGCTGCAAAGCCCGAAATTGCGGCATGTCGATCATCCCTGCACCCTGCCATCGCATGACTTTTGGCCCCTCGTTTCGGCCGAGGCGAAATTTCATGTTGCAGGGCGTGGGTGAAGCGTGTATCTCCGGCGCCGTTGGCACGGAGTGTAGCGCAGTCTGGTAGCGCATCTGGTTTGGGACCAGAGGGTCGGGAGTTCGAATCTCTCCACTCCGACCACTTTATCTAATTGAAATCATTCGAACCCCTTGCGCCGTAAGGCTTTTAGCCCATATTGACGTCACAAACCACGTCACAAATGGGCCTTCGAATGGCTGGAAAACCTCAGCACTGGAAAGAACGAAACGGGCGCTACTCGGCGCGAGTCGTTATCCCTCCCGCACTTCGCCCCTATCTCGACAACCGGGCTGAACTCGAAATTCAGCTTGGCGGCGACCGCCGCACGGCCCTTCGGAATCACGCCGCTGCCGTCGCATCGATCCAAAGACAGATTGGAATCGCCCGGCACAAGCACGAGGCGGCGAACGGCAACGCACCGAAAGCCGCCCCTTATGCTCTCACAACGCAACAGATCGCCCTTCGCGACTATCAGAGCCAAATCACCTTCGATGCAGAGATTCGACAGCATGATTACCGTTATGCGCAAGACGGTATCGACGCTGACGAAGGACGCCGGTTCCGCGATGGTTTCGCCGGACGTCTTAGCGACGACGAGCTAGAGGAACTGGTCGGCGCTCGGCTGGAGCGCGCCCGCCTTGCTGGCAACACCGACACCGTGAAGGGAACCCCGGAATGGCGAGCGCTGGCGCAAGCCCTTTGCGTCGCTTCCTATGAGGCCATGCTTCGGCAGGACGAGCGCGACGAAGGTGTTTTTAACGGCCAGCCCGTGCACCCCCTGCTTGTCGAGGCGATAAAGGAGGTCGAGGAACAGCCGGAAGATGCGTCACCTTTTCATGCCGTGACCTTTGCCGACGTGATCACGGAACAGAAGCGCCTAGCGTCCATCGGTCTCAGCCGTCCGAAATCGGAAGCGACCTTGGATAAGTATGGAACAGCGCAAGCCGACTTCGAAGACTTCCGAAAGAGCAAGAGCGTTGCCACAATCACGCTGGCCGATGGTAAGGCATGGCGCGACCACATGCTCACGGATGGAAACCTATCCCGTAAGACGGTCCACGACAAAATCACCATCATCCGGTCATTGATGAATGAGGCGAACCGGCAAGCTGAAAACAAGATGTTCCCAGGCGGCGACCCATGGACGGCGCTAGAACTGCCGGTGGTGGAAAAGGGCGATAGCGCCGACCGAACCTATTCTCTGAAGGATGCGCGGCATTTCCTTGAATTTGCTCGCACTGCTACCCGTGCAAGTTTCCGCTGGATACCTTGGATCATCGCCCATACCGGCGCACGCGTGAACGAAGTGACCCCGCTAGAGAAGCGCGATATCTCCGAAGTTGAAGGTCATTGGTTCATTCATATTCGTGTCGGCAATGGCCGGACGACTAAGACTCACAAGGCCCGAAAAGTGCCGGTGCATAGGGCGCTAATCAAAGAGGGATTTGTCGAATGGGTGAAAGCACGGCCAGACGGCAAGCTCTTTCCGGGTGGGAAGAACGAAGACCAGCGTCTTCGCGAATGGATACATGAGAAAGTCTTTCCGAACCGGGATGACTTGCCGCCGCCGAACCACGGTTTTCGCCATCTGTTTGAGGACGCCCTTACGACGGGTGGAATTACCGAACGGGCGGCCCGTTACATCACTGGCCGCTCTTCCGGTTCCTCTGCCGACGATTACGGCGGCAGCGATGTGAAGCTGGTCGAGATTGCGAGGCAAATGGACAACGTTCGGGACATCCTTCCTTCTGCTCCGGAACCAACCAATCAGAATTCGTGATCAATAGGCAATAAATCATCACTTTTGATGATTTAAGGGATTCACAGGCGAATCTGAGTGTGGGACAATATTCCTAGATTAATGGGAGTATTGTCCTTAATGGGAATTTGGACTGAGGTAAAAAGCAAGATCGGTTTTGACGGGCGCAAAGCTTACGCCCTGTCTGATCCTGCTATTTCAGAGCTTTTCGGCGTTCGCTCTACCGTTTCGGGCGTGAACGTCGGCGGCATGTCAGCGCTTTACGTTCCTGCCGTAGCGCAAGCCGTCCGGTTGATTTCCCAAAGCGTCGGCTCTCTTCCCGTAAAGCTTTACCGCGAGACGAAAGATACCAAGCAGGCGGCAGAGGATCATTCCGCCTATCGCATCGTGCACCGCCGCTCCAATGCATGGACGGGCCCGATTTGGCTTCGCACCCAACTGACCGCCGAAGCCCTCATTTACGGGAGCGGCTTCGCCCGCGTCGTGCGCTACCCGGATGGGCGCCCGTTCGAATTCATCTATCTGAAACCGGGAACTGTCTCGATTATCGAAGACACACCCGCCGCACCTCCGGTCTACCGCGTCACTGAAGACGGCGGCACCACAGATTACCCGCACACCGAAATCCTTCATATCCGATCCTTCCTTGGCCGGTCGCCTGTAGCATTCGGACGCGAGGCTATCGGCCTTTCCGCCATTCTTGAGCGTGATGCCGCCCGTCTATTCGGCAGCGGTCGAATGCCCCGTGGCGTGATCGAAGACCCGGAGAAGGTGCCGGAGAATACAGGGGGCGCGCAGCGCCTTTTCAACGTCCTGAAATCTTGGCGGAAGTGGCAGGAATCAGAGAACCGGGAACCCCTCTATCTGGACGGTGGGCGCAAATTCGTTTCGCAAACAATGCCTTCTACCGACGCGCAGTTCCTTGAAAATCGCGTGTTCCAGATTGCCGACATCGCACGCGTCTTCGGCGTTCCGCCGCATCTGCTTTTTGAGATGAGCCGGGCGACCTGGAGCAACGCCGAACAGATGGGTGCGTCCTTCCTTCAGCTTTGCCTTCGCCCGTGGCTGGATACGTGGACGGAAGCACTCGCAACCGTCCTTCTGACCGAAGACGAACACGACAGCTACTACTTCGAGTTTGTCACTGAAGACCTCATGCGCGCCGACGCGGCGAGCCGCACCGCGAACATGACCGCCCTTGTGACAAACCGGATCATGACGCCGAACGAGGCGCGCGCGATCCAGAATATGCCGCCCCTCCCAGACGGCAACGAACTTATCAATCCCCATACCACCAGCAGCGCCGCGCCAGCGTCGGTTGCGGCGAAGGAAGCCGCGTGAGCCGATCATCTTTCGACATCGCTACAACGATTCTGAAATCGAACATGCCAGAGAAGGCCCAGCTTGCAGCGCGACGAGTTCTTGCCGCTCGTCTCGACCTTGAACTTTTCCGCCCCAATGGTGCCGCCTGTAGCTCCACCGGGCGCGCCTTCCGCGCGTTGGTCGAGTTAGAGCAACGAAAACCTCTTCACGACGCATACCGCGTGTCGGTTGAGCAACTGAATGCCGCACTCAAGGAACACCCATGAACGAACACCGTGCATTCTTTGGCGACGGGGAAAAGACCTTCGCCTTCCCCTCGCGTGATCTAATTGAAGAACTTGAGCGCAAGACCGGCCAAGGCGTCGGCGCTCTGTTCCGACGCTTCCGTGGGTCCGATTACAGCTTTTCGGACGTGACTGAAATTATCCGGCTCGGACTTGTTGGTGGCGGCACCGCTCCCGCTGAAGCCGACCGCCTTGTTTCCGTTTATGCCATCGGGCGTCCGCTGGCCGAAGTCTTCGCCGTTGCCGATGGCGTCATTACCGCTCTGTTCTTCGGCACGGAGGCGATCAACGACGCTCTGCAGCAGGTGGCCGCATGATCGACGCCGCCACGCTCGAAAATCTCGAAATTAAAGCGGAAGTCTCAATTGACGACACCGGCACCGTGACCGGCACCGCGTGGCCGTTCGGCAAGCCGGACAGCTACGGCGACCTTATCGAGCCTTCCGCCTTCAGCTTCGTGCCCGAAATTCCGATGCTCATGGAACATGACGGGCGGAAGGTTGTCGGCATCTGGAATTCCTATGCCGTCACCGACAAGGGCCTTGAGGTGAAGGGCCGCCTGTTTGTCGAAGGCGTGGACCCTGCCAAGGAAGCCCGCCGCTACATGAAGGCAGGCGTCATGCGTGGCCTGTCCATTGGCTATCGCCTCCACGAACACAAGGCCCGCCCTGAAGGTGGGCGTGTTTTGACCAATCTCACCATCACCGAAATCAGCCTTTGCCGCCGCCCGGTTCACCCGGACGCCGCCGCCGAAGTCAAATCAATCATCGAAGGAAACAGCATGGAAAACGAACTGAAGAATGAGCCGGAAGTGAAGTCCGATCCGGTTGCCAGCGCCGAAGAGGTCAAGGCTCTCAAAGAAGAAATCGCCACGATGAAGGCGAAGATGAACCGCCGCCCCGCCGCCGATAACAACAACCATCCCACTGCCGTCAACGATAACGTCGAACAGAAGGCGTTCGTCTCTTATCTTCGCCGTGGTGTTGAACGTATCAGCCCGGATGAAGTCAAGGCGCTCACCGTCTCGACCGACGCCAACGGCGGATACCTGGCCCCGGAAGAATTCGGCAGCGAGCTTATCAAGCTCTTGAACGAATATTCCCCGATCCGCAGCTATGCCCGCGTCGTCAATATCTCAGCCCCGGAAATCAAGTATCCGCGCCGCGTGTCCGGCACTGCTGCAACGTGGGTGGACGAAACCGGCGACCGCACCGAAAGCGGCATGACCTTCGAACAGGTCACGCTGACCCCGTTCGAACTGGCGACCTTCACCGACGTTTCGAACCAGCTTCTCGAAGACAATGCTTACGGCCTTGAGGGCGAACTTCTTGCCGACTACGCCGAAAGCTTCGGCAAGACCGAAGGCATTGCATTCGTGAAGGGCACGGGCACCGGCCAGCCGAAGGGCATCATGACCGCTTCCGGCATCAAGGAAGTGAAGACCGGCGTTGCCGCGACTTTCCCGACTTCGAACCCCGCAGACGTGATCATTGGCATGTATCACCAGATTGCCACGTCGCACGCTCAGAACGGCGCTTGGCTCATGAACCGCAACACCCTGTCCGTTATTCGGCAGTGGAAGGACGGCACTGGCCGTTACCTTGTGCTCGATCCGATCACGGCAGGCGGCGTCATGACCCTGCTTGGCCGTCCGATTGTCGAAATGCCCGACATGGATGATATCGGCGCTGGCAAGTTCCCGATCCTGTTCGGCGATCTCTCCGGCTACCGGATCATTGACCGCGTTGGCCTTTCGACCCTTCGCGACCCTTACAGCCTCGCAGGCAAGGGACAGGTTCGGTTCCACGCCCGCAAGCGCGTCGGCGCTGACGTGACGCATCCCGACCGCTTCGTGAAGCTGAAGGTTGCCGCGTAAGCCATGAACAAGCGGCGCGCATACGAAGAAATCACCATTGTTCACGGCGGCAACGCCGTGACGCTTCGCCCCTCCCTGCGCGCCGCCACCATCCTTGAAGAACTCCACGGCATTCCGGCCTTGTTCCGGGCGTTGGACGATTGCAACCTTACGATCATTTCCGAAATGATCCTGACGATGACAAGCCGTCAGGATGCAGCGGCCTTCCTGTCTTCAATCCCCGGAAGGCCGCTTCTCCCATTCTTCCTGTCCGTTCGCGCCCCGCTGGTCGAGCTCGTTTCTATGCTCACCCCGGCGCCCGATCCGAAGGGGAAAAACCAGCTGACGATTGATAGGCCCATGACATGGGCTGAAATCTTCGCGAACTTTTATGATCGCGCAACCGGCATCCTCGGATGGACGGCAGAACAGGCTTGGAACGCCACACCTACCGAAATTAACAGGGCGTATTGGGCGCGTTTCCGCAGTGACGATAAAACCGACCCGGAACAGGCAGAGCGTAACGTCGTCGCTGGCCTTGATCCCGAATTTGACCGTGCCGGACTGCACGCACTCAAAGGCCAAGGGCGTGACCGATGAGAAAGCCACCCCGCATTTGCGCCTGTGGCGCAATCGTCCCCCACGGCCAGCTTTGTGAATGCCAGCGCACTATCCAGCGTGAGCGAAAGGCCCGGCACGATGCGCGCCGCCCTTCAGCCCGTGCCCGTGGCTATGACCACGAATGGCGCAAAGCACGTGCCGAATACCTTCAGGCGCACCCGTATTGCCGCACATGCGGAAGCCCCGCCTCGCTGGTGGATCACGTCATCCCGCACCGTGGCGACAAGCGCCTCTTCTGGCATAGGGCAAACTGGCAGCCCCTTTGCGCGCCATGCCACAACAGCGTGAAACAGCGGCAGGAGCGTGCATTGTGATGACGCCCGCCACCATCCTTGATCACGACGGTATCGGCCAGCCTATCACCGAATGGGCGCTCGATTACGGGATCACTCCAGCCATCATCATCGGGCGACTTGAGCGCGGCGCAACCATTGCTGACGCGATCACTACGCCAATGCAAATCGGCCTTGGCACCCAGCGGTTGCCGATCTTCAGCCCTGAACAACTTCCAGCCTCGCGCCGTAAAGGGACGAGCTATTGGGTAAACGGCGTGAGCAAGACACTGACAGAGTGGGCCGCACACGTTGGCATTAGCAGGACGGCCTTCCTTGTCCGGCTTGGCAGGATGCCGATTGAGGAAGCGGTAGCGCTCGCGCCCAGATCGAAAACAGCCCGCAAGCACCCGGGGGTGGTCTTGGACTTTACCCCTTCAAAGGGGACCGGCGCGGGGAAGGCTTTGGAAGAGAGGCCGAATTTAACTTTTTCACAGGAAGCAGCCGAATGACAGGCATCACGCCGGAACTGGCGAAGCAACATATGAAGGTGGATAGCACCGATGAAGACGCCTTGATCGAGCTTTACATCGAAGCCGCCGAACAATACGTGGCGAACTATGTCGGCAAGCCGCTGACCGATCTCGACCCGTTCCCGGCTGATCTTAAGTTGGCGATCCTTCGGCTTGTCGCCTTCTATTATGAGGTTCGCAACATCGCGACCTTCGGTCTGACCTCGCAGCTTGCGCCGCATGGCGTGGCCGTCGTCCTCGATAGCTATCGGGAAAGGTGGTTCCACGATGGCGAATGATGGTCTCGATAACCTCATGAGCGCCTTTGATCGCGTGAAGGCAGCACCCCGGAAGAGCATCAACAAGGCGCTCATGTCGTCGGCGGAAGAACTCGCCGCGATGCAGCGTCACCTTGCGCCCGACGATCCGGCGACCAGTGCGCCCGACCTCAAGACCTCAATTGCCGTCACCGGACCCGGAAAGGCGACCCCGCCTTACAGTCAGCCGGGCGGCTCCCGCGTGGCGGGTGAAAATGAGGTGATCGTGACCGCTGGCAATACAGACGTTCGGTATGCGCACCTTGTCGAATACGGGACCAGCAAGACCGATGCGCAGCCATTCTTTTGGCTCGCCGTTCGCCTTCTCGGCGAACGCCTTCAGCAACGCATTGACCGTGCCGGACGTAGGGCCGTGCGCGATGCATGGAAAGGATAATCCGTGGAACCCGTTCTTGCCCTTCAGACCGCCATTCGCACCCGGCTTCTGGATAAGCCGGAAGTCACGGCGCTTGTCCCGGCTGACCATATCCGCGCCGGCTCCACCCGCCCGGATAAGACGCCATGCATCGTCATGAGCGACGGCACGACGACCTTGCACGGTAACGACTACGCAAGCCAGAGCGCCGCGTGGGTTTATCTCGACCTGCATATCTGGACGCCGGATGCCGGGCAGGATGCCGCGAAAGAAATCACCGGCACCCTTGCCGCCGCCCTGTCCAAATACAATCTGCCGATTGAAGGCGGCTATTGCGACCACTTCAAGGTGACAGGAACCCGGTTCCCGCGTGATCCGAAGCCCGAATATGGGCACGGCGTCCTTTCCGTCGAAGCCCTCATTCGGTGGGTGGTCTAGTGCTCAATATCGGGAACATGGATCGCCGCATCACCATTGACCGGCAGACCGAAACCGTGAAGCCGACCGGCGACGTGGTGAAGGCATGGACGCCCGTGGCCGTGGTTTGGGCCGAAGTCCTTCAGCAGACCGCTACCGAATTTTTCACCGGCTACGGCGAGGCCGAAACCGGCACCATGATTTTCCGTGTCCGGTATCGCCCTGGCATCACCACCGCCGACCGTGTGACACACAACGGCCAGAGCTACGGCCTCAAAGAAATCAAGGAACTCGGCAGGCATGAAGCCCTTGAGCTTCGCGGCGAGGTGATCCGGTGACACACCTTCGCGGCGTGAAGCCGCCCATTTCCCGCGACAGCAACGCGTTGACGAAAGCGCCCGCCGCGCCGAGGACTCTTTCAGAGTATGCCCGTGCGGAATGGAAACGCGTCTGGCCCGGCCTTATTGAACGCGGGATTATCACCCGTGGCGATCTCGGCGGCGTCGAAGACTATTGCCGCGCCCGTGGCCTTGTTCGCGAGATTGAGGACCAGCTTCGCGCAACCGGCGAGATCGATCTTAAGTTTTGCCGCGCGCAGGATAAGGCGATGCAGACAGCGCGGCAGCTTGCGGCTGAATATGGTCTCTCGCCCGTGTCGCGTGCGCGTGTCGGTGGTGCATCCGCCGATGACGACAGCGACAACCCCCTGAAGGTGCTTTGATGGCAAGCACCTATCCCGATTGGATTTTTGACGGCAGCGATATTCCCGACCCTTTCGGCTATGGCGAAAGGGCTGTGAAGTTCCTCCGGTTGTTGAGGCACCCGAACAGCACCGCGTCGAAGTCGGCTTTCCAGCTCTACGATTGGCAGGAACGGATTGTTCGCCGCATCTATGGACCCCGACACGCGGACGGCAGGCGGATTGTTGAAACCGTGTTCTGGATGATCCCGCGTGGCAACCGCAAGACCAGTCTCGCCGCAGCCCTTGCCTTGCTCCATACCATCGGCCCCGAACGTGTCGCTGCAGGACAGGTGATCTTTGCCGCGTCCGACCGTGAACAAGCCGGGCTTGGCTTCAAGGAAGCTGCGAACATTGTCCGCATGGACAAGCGGATTGTTGCGGCGACCCGCATCTATAACGCCCATAACAGCGCGAAGAAGATCGTCCTGAATTCTGAAGGGGTCGAGCTTCAAGCCATTTCCAGCGATGGCGCGGCCCAGCATGGCAAGACGCCCGCTTTCGTCCTCGTGGACGAAATCCACGTTTGGAAGGGCCGAGACCTTTGGGAAGCCCTGAAATCCGGCATGGTCAAGACCAGCGGCACGCTTATGGTGATCGCGACGACTGCCGGGCGCGGTTCTGAAAATCTTGGCTTCACCGAATACGATTATGCCCGCAAGGTCGCGCTCGGCGAGATCGACAATCCGGCATATCTGCCGATTATCTTCGAAGCAGCGCCCGGCGACGATTGGCAGGATGAAGCCGTTTGGCATCGTTGCAATCCCGGCCTTGCCCACGGCTTCCCGAACTTGAACGCCTTGCGCACCGCTGCGAAGGAAGCAGCCGACCGGCCCGCCGAACGGTTCGCGTTTCAGCAGTTCAACTTGAATATCTGGCAGGCCCATTCCCGCGACCCGCTGTTCAACATGGCGACCTATGACGCCGGGATTGATCAGCATTTTGACCTTGTCGACCTTGCGGCGCTGCCGTGCTTCCTCGGAGTCGATATGTCCGTGAACGGCGACCTGACTGCCGTGGTTGGCGCATGGCGTCACGACGATGGCCGGATCTTCGTTCACCCGTGGTTCTTTGTGCCGGGCGATGACCTGAAGGGCCGTTCGCAGCGTGACGGCGTGCCTTATGAACAGTGGCGCGATGAAGGCTTGATTACCGTAATTGACGGCCCGGTGATCGAGCCGGAAGCTGTCGAGCAGCACATTCGCGAGATTTGCGCCGACAATGACAACGTCCAGGAAATCGCATTCGACCCGCACCTTGCCCGGATGACCATGCAGCGCCTTCATGATGACGGCTTGCCTGCAATTGAGATGCGACAGGGACCGCTCACCATGGGACCGGCCATCGGCACCCTTGAGCGCGTCGTGAATGGCTTCAATATTCGCCACAACGGGCACCCGGTCCTTCGCCATCACTTCGATAGCGTCGTTGCCAGCCGCAACGATACCGGCCTTGTGCGGATGCACAAGGGCAAGAAGACCGACCGTATCGACGGCGCTGTTGCCGCCGCCATGGCCGTGTCCCGTGCCGTTGCGAACGACAACCGCCGATCCATTTTCGACCTCGATCCCGATGAATTTGACCGGCTTCGCGACGAAGCCGAAGCCGCATAGGAGCCTATCAGATGGCAGACGACGAACAGCGCCTTTTGGTCTCGTTTGAGGCCCGCCTTACGAAATTCGAACGCGACCTTGAGCGCGGTAAGAATCGGACCCGCCGCGACTTCGGCCAGATGAAGAAGGACGCCGAAAACGCCGGTTCGGGCATCGAGAAGGCCATGGGCAATGCCATGAAGACCATGGGCGCATTCAGCAAGGGGCTGGCTGGTGGTATCGTGGGCGGGCTGGCAATCGGCGGGCTGGATGCCATCATTGGCCGCGTCACCGACCTTACAAGGGGCGTGGCGAACATCGGATCAGAAGCCAAGCGCGCCGGTCTATCCAATCGCACTTTCCAAGAACTGTCCCATGTGGCGAACCAAGCCCGCATCCCGGTTGACGCGCTTGTCGACGGAATGAAGGAGCTTTCCCTTCGCGCAGACGAATTCATTGTCACCGGAAAGGGCAGCGCCGCCGACGCCTTCGCCCGCCTTGGCTACAGCGCCACGGAACTTAAGCGCAAGCTGGCCGACCCGAACGAATTGCTTATCGAAATCATTGCCCGACTTCAGCAATTCGACCGGGCGGCACAAATCCGCATTGCCGATGAACTGTTCGGCGGCACGGGCGGCGAACGTTTCGTGGAACTCATTAGCCAAGGTGCCGACGGTATCCGGCGAGCCATCAAGGAAGCTCACGACCTTGGCCTTGTCCTTGACGACGAGGTGATTCAGCGCGCCGACGAAATCGACCGGAAGTTCTCGAAGATCACCGGCACCGTTGGCACGGCTCTAAAGAAAGCCGTGGTTGATGTCGTCGGTGCTATGGACGATTGGCTTGACCGGATGAACCGCATCGAGGAACAGACGACGCGGAACGTCCAGTCTCAGCTTCTCAGCACCTACGACAAGCTTCGCGAAGCGAAAGACCTTCTGTCCGATCTTCAGCTTGATAAGGGCATCAATCCCGACGATCCGACCATTGACCTCAACATTGATCGCCAGAAGCAGCTTGTCGAGGAATTGACCGGCGAGGCGATGAAGCTTCGCGACATTCTCGACCGGCGCAACGGCTATTCCGAAAGCTTCATCTACAAGACCGGCGAGGAAGCACGCGGCGCAAAGCCGCCGCTCGACAACCTCAACGCTACCTTGTCCGGCACTGATACCGCCGCAGGCCGCGCCGTCGCCAACATCAAGAACTTCGGTGACGCAATCCGCGCCCTGAAGAACGAAGTCCCGGAACTGGCGAAATCGCTGGCCGATCTCGACAAGAAAGCCCAAATCGAAGCCGTCTATCAGGCTGCAATCGCACGTGCGCAAGGTCAGCGCGAAATCGCCCTGGCTAACGAAATGCGCGGCAAGGCGCTTTCGTCTGTGAACCTCAAGAGCGCGACCGACGATCCGACAGGCTACCTTTCTAGCAGGCTGGCGTCCGGCAAAGCGCAGGATCACGTCAACGGCATGGCCGACGCCTTCGCGGCGAAGCTGGCGAAAATGCTGGCCTCCATGCCCGACGACCTTCGCGGTTCGGTCACGATCAACTCCGGCTATCGCTCCATTCAGCGCCAACAGGAAATTTGGCTTGATGCGTTGGAAAAACATGGATCGCCGGAAGCCGCCCGGAAGTGGGCGGCACCGCCCGGCAACAGCCAGCACAATAAGGGTAACGCTGCCGATCTCGGCTATGCGTCCGACGCTGCCCGGAAGTGGATGCACCAGAATGCAGGAAGCTTCGGCCTGTCCTTCCCGTTGTCGAATGAGAACTGGCACATTGAGGACGCCGACGCCCGTAGTAAGAACACAACCGCCGAAATTCAACGTCTGACCGACGCAGCGACTCGGCAGGCCGACGCCTATAGCCAGATCACGGCCAATGCCCGCGAATACGTCGCGGCGCAGGGCACCGAACAACAGGCGCTTGGCATGACGGCGCAGCGGGCGCAGGCGCTCCGGTATGAGCAAGAGATGCTCAATCAGGCGCAGCGAGCGGGCATCACCCTCACCCCTCAGCAGCGCGCCCAGATCGCCCAGCTTGCGCAGGGTATGGCGCAAGCGGAAGTGGCAACCGAAGGGCTTCGCCAGAAACAGGAAGGGCTTGCCGAAGCCGGGCATTTCTTCGGCTCGCAAATCACGGACGCCCTTGCCGGTCTTTTGTCAGGCACCATGACGGCGGAACAGGCGTTGCAATCCATGTTGCAAACGCTGATCAAAGTTGGCCTTCAGGCCGTTCTTATGGGCGAAGGGCCGCTTGCCGGTTTGTTCGGTGGTGGTGCTGGCGCTGGAAGTAGCGGCGGCGGTTTCGGTGGTATCCTCGGCGGCTTGCTCGGCGCACTCTTCGGCTTCGCGGAAGGGGGATACACTGGCGATGGCGGCAAGCACGAGCCGAAGGGTATCGTCCATGGCGGTGAATACGTCGTGACGAAGGAAGCCACGCGGCGGATTGGCACCCGCGCACTTGACGCGATGAACTATGGGAGGATGCCCGGCTATGCCGAAGGTGGCCTTGTCACCGGCACGCCGATGCTTTCCACGCCGGACCTTGGCAGCATGAGCGCCGCCCCGGTGCAAGCGATCTCGATTAACGCCCCTGTCACCGTCAACACGAACGGCGGCGGGACACCTGAACAGAATGCCGACCTCGCGAAGCGGATGGCCCGGCAGATGGAAGTTACAATGCGCGGCGTGGTGGCCGACGAGATGCGGAAACAGACAAGGCCCGGCAATTTCGCCAATAGCAGGAGCCGATAGACAACAAAACACCCGGCGCGTCTGACTTCGCCGGGTGTTTGTGAAAACAATTGCCGCTGCTGCTGCAATTGTCTCTATTATAGCAGGTAGAAAATCGGATGCATGGGGTTTTTCTTCTGATTTCAACGAAATAGTTCGTCAGGGCGATTGTGAACTTGCTATAATATAACCCAGAAAAGCAGCGTCTGACTTTACCTGCTTCCTGAATAGGCTGGCCTAGCCGCCGATGATTTCACGCCGTAATGTCAGACGTCGCAGGAGTGGGCTCCGCTGGTAGCTTGCGACCCACAAAACGCGTCGATATCGCCAAACTGGTATGACACGTTTACGCCTGCTCAGTCGTAAGGAAACGGCCCACACCGGAAGGGTGGCCTGTTTCTAAGGGACAGAGGAAGCCAGAGATAAAAGGCGACAGTCAGACCCCGCCTTACCTGTCACAAGGTTCTCTAGTTTGGTTATGTCCTCCCCCTGCACCCCGTCATAAGGTGTGTGCTGTGGTGGCCTCAGAAGAAGGTTTTGGATAGCTCTTCACCAAGCATAGATTAGACACTTGCCAATAGGCCCTTTGTCTTTTCTATGCGCATAGTGAAGCTATGTCCTTTTTCCTAGAAGATGGTTATTGTTGTTACGTGGATTTTGCTTCTTTAGATCGCTACGCGACTGGATAAAGCTTCCAATCCTAATGTCTCCGGTCCCCAAAAGCTCGCCGCCCTCATTTTTCCCACAGCGTCCGATTTCCAGACCGCTATAGCAGCGTGTGCGCGAAAGCGCGGCTCCATGGGAATGAGGCCGGGGCGGTTTTCCTTTCTGACACCCCGGCCTCACTGTTCGTTAGCAGGGAAGCAGCACGTGGCAATATCTCCGGTATTCCGTGAAAAGTATAAAGCTCAGCAACAGAAGCGCGCACAAGGCATCGTCGCTCGCGAAAAAGCTGAAGCGGATGCTGCCGGTTTGACCATCGCGGAACTCCGCAACCACAAGGACGCCGTTGCAAAGCGGAAGTGGCAGGAACGGACGCAAGCCGCCTATCACCGCGCAAAGGGCGAGAAAGCCCTTGCCAAGCGCAACGCCCGGATCGAGCAAGAAAGCACCGAACGTATGAAGGAAAACGAGGTATTCGGTCGGTTCTAGCGCCGAACGGCCAAAAATAAGTATGTTCTTACTTATATTAAGCCTTTGTTTTATAACAACAAAAATTAGCAATCCTCTAGACGCGTGAATCTGCGCGGCCTAAGATTCATGTCGAAAAATCAGAAAGGCTACCTATGCAAACCACCTTCATTCCCACTGCCATCTTCGACAGCCTCACCCACGGCCTCGCCGCCAATATTGCCAAGCTTCAGCCGGACATGGTTTCCGGCCAGATCGCCCCGCACCAGATCGCGGAATTGCTCACTGATTACGGCATCGTGCCAGAGGATATGATGCGACAGATCATTGAAGATCAGCGCGCGGAAGCGGCAAAGCAAATTGTTGCAGGTATTCCTTCGCTTATCCGGCCAGCCGCTTAGAGGTGAAGCATCATGTCTGATCAATCGAACATCCTTCCGTGGAAGGATACCGATGAAGCTTTCGTCAAAAAAATCAGCGTCATCATTGAAGAAACGCTGATCCAGGCACGCAATGAGCCGCAGGAAGAATGGGACTTTGTGCCCGTCTCCCGGCGCGCTGACGAACTCGCCAGCGTCATCTTTTACGCCTTCGAAAATCAGCGACGGCGTGAAGCATGACGAAGTTTGCGGCGGAAGCGATAGAGAAGCACATTCGCCGCAAGCATCCCGGATGCCCGGATTTCGCCGTCACGTTCTTCGTCGCAGAGATCGCCAAAAAGGACTGGCAGAAGGCATCCATCGGTAAGGCGGTCGGCATCACCATGCAGACCACGCTTCGACATACCATGACCGACTATGACCAGATGCTTTTAGTCGGCACCGATCGGAATGAAGCACGGCGGCGAGTGCAACCAAAGATCAACGCTATGATTGGGGCGTGGAAGAAGCGGCCAAGGCAAGCGCTTGATGACTTCCCGGCAACCCGCGCCATTCAACAGGGGATGCGATGATAAACATTGCAGCACTGCGACCTTCAGACATAACAACCCTTGATCACCGACTTTCAGATCAAAGCTTCGCTCAAGATTTTCTCGCTGCGCTTGCGAAGTTTCTGACCGAAGTTGGTCCTGACGGGGGAGCGGACAGCGACCGAATTTTCATGGCGGCAGTCCAGTTGACGCAGGCGAAAGCGTGGAACCACTTCGACGCAACCGCCCTACGAAAGGCCCTTTCATCCGTTCCACAAGACGCCATGGTGATTTTTTGCGATGGGCTGCCGACGACGCTTGCATCGCGGCTACTTCCCTAAATCGACGGCAGACAAGAGGCATCAGTCGTGAACGGCAGCTTCACTCAGTTTCCAATCCGCTTAGCCGCCGCCGTCAGTTCGCTATCCATCATAAGGGCGCACTGACGGCGTTCGAATACGATGATACCACCGTCCTGAGTCAGTTTCGGCGGCACCACATCCCGGTTGAGGTTGGCTGCTTGCTCCTCGCATTGTTCCATCGGCAGGATGGTCAACACTTTGGTCTCAATCCGGGGCTCGGCAGAACCACCGATCATTTGCACGAGGATCATTACACCGACGAATTTCATGTGGGCTCTTTGTGTCAGGTTTACAGGATATGCAAACCTTAGTTGCGCAAGAGGCAGCATGCAATCACTTAGCAGACTCGTCAGATCGGTTATTGCAGCGTGGAGAAGCGCCAGACCTCTTGTCGGGCAACACAAGCGTCGATACACGACAAGTTGTAAATCTGTGGGGGATTCCAAGAAATGAGAATGCTTATCGTTGCCGGTGCAGCGGCCTTGACGCTTGCCGGGTGCAATACCACGCCCGCCGCCACTCCAATGGAGGCGCACCTCAATCGCTATGCAGGCGCGGAAGCTGTTGCAATGAACTGCCCGGCATATGGCGGATACGGTTCGGTTGCGCAAATGCGCGCCGACGCTCAGTCGAACCTTGCAAAGGCGAAGGCGCTAGGAGCGACAGACGCGGACGTTGCCAAGGCTCGCCAAAAGGTCAACGGCAACCTAGCGGGCGCTACCGTATTGGTCGGACCCATCCAAGCTTGCAGTGCGTTCATGAACGGCCTCGCGTGGGCTGGAACAGAGACACCGAAAATACAGCCGGCAACGGCAGCGAAAAAGAAGAAGTGATCAACGAAAGCCCACTGGCCTTCACCAGCGGGCTTTCCACTCAGATTTAGCCGATGACCTGAATACCCAAGCTGATCAAAGTTAATACAATCGCGACAATTCCTGCCCAGCCAGCTATCTTCGCCCAGCGAAGCGTCGACTGGCCACCTTCCGCCGCTCGGCGCGCAATCTCGCCGCGTGCCTTTAGTGCTTCCGGGCTATCATTCATCCATGCGATTTCGGCAAGCTCGGCATCGGACAACTTTCGCGCCTGCTCTTCCATCTCACTAGAACTGCCCACTAGCCTTGCCATCTTCTAACCCCATCGGTTGCCCCTCGCGGCTCTCCCCGAACGCCTTGACTTCTGCGACAAAAAGAACAAAATAAGAACATTAAAGATATCCCCAAGTTGTGGAGGGTGCCGGACGACGCTACTTAGTCCCCACTAAACAAGAGCTACTTTTAGTGTTTCAATCCCTACGAGTGCGAATCGCTAGTTGTAAGCTGTTACGGGATATCAGGGCGAATGGTTACGAGAAAGAATGAAGAGGTAAGCGCTAGCTTCCACTATCTGGCGCGAATGAAGAAATCCGGCAACGAGGAGGCGATTTCACCGTTCACAACGGCGGAATTCTCTGCGCTTTTCGCGAAGATGCAGGCCCAAAAACCCTTCGACTTGAAACAGGAATCCGACATCGAAAGGTTGCGGTCCCGCAAAGAAGCGCCGCTTGAGAACCTTGATTTTCCCAACGCTCGCACCATTACGGGCACATTCAGGGCTTCTTACTATGGTCACGGATACGACAATACTGACAAAGGAAAGATATCCGCACAAAGCGTAAACCTACGCCCGTTTCATTTTGTGCTGTATTTGTCCGAGACTGGCATGATTTACATAGGGTCCCAATACCTTGGACTATTCGGAGGGTATAATACTCTAAAGGATACGCTTGTCGGTTTTATGCCTGAACGAAAGGGAATTCGCTCCCATTCTTTCAGACTAGGTGCGTCTTACTATAAGAACGCAGAGCCGCGTGAAATCCGGGTAAATGTTGCGAACAAATCAACAGCGATCAACGGTCGAAGCACTCTTGGCGGTAAAATAATGATTGCCCTGACCCGCTCTGGCAAGGATGACATTCTTGTCGAGCGGGTTAAACGAAACATCATTCCATTTTTCGGACAGGGCCAGAATGCGATCAAACATGCCGTCGCTGGCCTTATGAATCAAAGCGACGTGATCGCCATCGAAGACGACGACGTTATCGATTGCACCGTGCTCGCGGATATGAACGGAAAATCGACAACCATTTACATGTTCGAGAATGGGTTTCGGGCGACAAGATTTCCGCTTGAAGTCGATGTTGATGAAGACGGCCATCCTGGCAACGCAGACACATGCAACGAGATACTGATAGCCCTTAATGATCACGTCATAAAAGTCACAGAGAATGGTTAGCATTAGGTCCATCATCGCGGAGAATAACGCAACCTTCTATAACTATAGAACGGACGGGCGTATCCGTATTTGGCCGCGAATCGCTGCATTTGTAGCGATATCGCCGGCTATAGCTTTCCTTCTCACGGATAACCTGACAGATTTCGTCAATTCCATTAATACTGTGGCGTCAATTCTTCTTGGCTTCGGCTTCAGTGTTCTTTTCTATATCGCAAGTGGCAACGAGGGAACTGTTTCCAGCGACGCATCCTTAGAGAAAAAGAACAGGATGGAACGCATTCGTGATCTGTCCAAAGAACTGTTTCACAACGTTTCCTATTTCGTGATGACGGCGTCCGCCGCACTGGCCGTGGCTATGGTAGTTATTGCGCCTGAGGCACAGAACGATTGGTTTGCTAAACGAGTGCTGCCTTGCTTGCTGGAAATCACCCCTAAGGCGTCGGATTACATTTGGTGGCTGCAGCTAGTGATTCGCAGCGCCTTCTTTTTCTTAATCCTTGAAGGAGGCTACACGTTCGCTCGGATTGTTGGCCGGGTTAACTTTCTTTTTGAAGAGAAATTGAAAGACAGCAGTAAGAAGGGCGCGTAACACGTCACAAAATTACGCCCGTCACAATGTCACAAATGATCGAATGCTAATATTCATTTTATCATTTAAAAACAATTTGATACGAGGTTATAAAGTGGAGAGATGGCGATTTCGAATCTCTCCACTCCGACCAACGAAATCCCCAAAAGCATTAGATTATTAGCTGCACACGATGTTGCTGACCGCGAATCTGTGGGAGCAGTGTCGGCGTATAATGCCTGTCGAGACGAAGGCCATGCGACACGCCGGTGCCGTCGGCCCTTCATGGCCAAGCGATCGCTCGACCATTGCCGGCAAAATACGGACGAAAGCCAGATTTATCGGTCTGAAAGTCATTCCGTTTTAAATCATTCTGCGCTATGGGAAGACGCATGTTGGGGCCGCAAAATGCTCCACCAGCGAAATAACGGAGCCGTTCGAGACCATGTCCGCAAAGATCTATCGTCCAGCAAAGACCGCCATGCAGTCTGGCAAAGCCAAGACGAATCTGTGGTTGCTGGAGTTCGATCAGGAAAAGCCGCGCACAATCGATCCGGTCATGGGCTACACCAGCTCGGGCGATACGCTGCAGCAGCTGCGACTGACTTTTGAAAGCGCTGAGCAGGCAATTGCCTATGCCGAGCGCAACGGCATCGAATACCGCGTGATCGCGCCGAAAGAGGCAACGCGCAAGACTGTGTCCTACCCGGACAATTTCCGTTTCAGCCGGATGCAGCCCTGGACCCATTGAGGTCCTTGAGCCGCTTTCAACGGGCTCCGCCCGGAACGGCCCCTTAGCTCAGTTGGATAGAGCACCTGCCTTCTAAGCAGGTTGTCGCAGGTTCGAATCCTGCAGGGGTCGCCATCACTTCTCCTTGTTCAGGTTCTACGGGCCTGACCAACCTATCCTCGATAGATCCTGGGCTCTACTGGATATCGAACCTCTGAAGTGAACTGCAGCGGGTATCTGCTTATATGGCGACACAATTGATTTATCTGCTTCGTCATGGCGAGACGATGTGGAACACCTTGGGTCGCTACCAAGGTCAATTGGATTCCCCGCTTACGGCGCGTGGTATTGAGCAGGCGGATCGGGTGGCTGAACTCCTTTGGAAAGAGATTTCGGGCAGCCAGCAATCATTCCAAATGGACGTCAGCCCCCTAGGCCGAACTCGACAGACAGCTGATCGCCTAACGCGAGTGCTCCCCTTGGTCGCTCGTGACGACGCCCGGCTGATGGAGGTTTCCGTCGGCTCTTGGGATGGTATGACGAAGTTCGAGATCGACAATGAGTTTCCGACAATGCTGGATGGCTCGGACGCTTTTGATTGGTATTTTAGGTCTCCAGACGGCGAAAGTTTTGATGCTGCGTGTGCCCGGGCAAGAGACTGGCTCGCAGATACGCTTTTGCCAACCATTGCGATTTCTCACGGGCTCTTCGGTAGATTGGTACGCGGCGTGTATTCCGGCCTTTCGAAGCGCGAAATGCTGGAGCTGCCCGTTCCTCAGGATGGTTTCTATCGCCTTTGCGACGGTGAATTCAGTCTTGTAGGCGGTTCGGCGCCCATGTTCGCGTAGCCGGAGTTCATCTCGATGGCCGTCAGGGATCAAGTCGCGCCGACCTAACTCCGAAAACAGCTGCAGTTCAATCGGTCCGTACCATAACCCGACGTGATATCGCTTGGTGAAGCCAGTCAGCAAAGCGGAACGCCAGGAAATGACGACGCACCAACCACCTCAATTCGGTTGCAATTGGTCAGGTAAAACGGAGCTCATCGATTGATTCACGCTCCCGGAAAGGAACTTTCATGACCTCGAGATTGCGTGTGGGTGTGCTCTTTGGCGGGCAATCCGCCGAGCACGACGTTTCCATCCTCTCAGCACGCAATGTCCTCAAAGCGATCGATCCGGCCAAGTACGAGATCGTGCCGATCCTCATCGATCGTACCGGACAATGGTTGTTGATCGAGATGACGGCTGGCAGCCTGCCTGCTGACATCGCCTATGCCGGTACAAAAGTATGCCTGGTGCCTGGCGGACGCGGTCGCCTGATCGCCTTCGACGGAGCTCCCGGCACGATGATGCACCCACCGGCGATCGACATTCTGTTTCCCGTCCTGCACGGATTGTACGGCGAGGACGGATCGATCCAGGGGCTCGCTCAGGTCTGCAATATCCCGCTGGTCGGCTGCGGCATCCTCGGCTCCGCCACGGCCATCGACAAGGAAATGGCCAAGCGCCTGTTGCGCGAGGCGGGTTTACCGGTTGCCCGCTCCGTCACCGCAAGGCCCAATCAGCGTCCGGACTTCGAGAATGTAACGGCCGCATTGGGACAGCCGGTCTTCGTCAAACCCGCACGACAGGGTTCGTCGGTCGGCGTCAGCAAGGCGAAAACTGCCGAAGAGTTCGATGCGGCGCTCGACGAAGGCTTCAAGTTCGACACGAAGGTTCTCATCGAGGAATTCGTCCAGGCACGGGAAATCGAGTGCGCCGTGCTCGAAAGATCAGACGGAAGCCTGATGGTTTCCGTTCCGGGCGAGATCGCGACCAGTGCCAGCCACGGCTTTTATACCTATGAGGCTAAGTACCTTGATGAAGATGGCGCCGCCATCAGCATTCCGGCAGTTCTGCCAGACGAGGTAACGCAACGCTTGCAGGACATGGCCGGACAAGCGTTCATCGCGCTCGGCTGCGAAGGGCTGGCGCGCGTCGACTTTTTCGTCCGGCCGGACTTGAGCGTTGTGATCAACGAGGTCAACACCATGCCTGGCTTTACCGATATCAGCATGTACCCGAAGGCCATGGCCGCGAGCGGCGTGCCCTACACTGAGCTTGTCGGCCTGTTGATCGAGCATGGATTGGCAAGGGCCACGCTGGCTCGCTGATCATTTTCCCAAGTCCGCATTGCATTGGTGGAACGCGTCGCGTCGCGCGTTCCGACTGCGCGATGAATCGCGAAATTGCTACTTCCCGTAGCAGTCATATTCGGCTAGGAGGGTTGCGCAGCAAATTGCGCTGTCTTTTCCTGGAGTTCGGCTTTGCCTTTGTAAACCCCGGTCTCGCTTGTTTCACCACGTACGCCCGATAGCGATCGTCGCTGTCGGATCGCAGCCTAATGCGTTCGTCGAGGTGACGGTTCGAGACCGGAATGGCATTGCCGACCTGTCGCCGCATGATTCTTCGTGCGGATCGAACCATCACCAAAACGCTGCCAGACCGCGTCCCCTGAACGGGTGCTCAAACCGTCGTCTTGATGGACTTCCAATCGGAAGAACCAGACGACATGTCTCACACACTCCTGGTCCAGTGGACCATCAAACCCAGGATCGCGCCGCGCCCGTGGCTCGCCTGCAACCGCTGCCGAACAGTGCGTCCGTTTGAGCCGAGCGGCAAAACGCGGCTCAATGCCAATGGCCGGCGGCTGGATGCCTGGTTGATCTATCGCTGCAGCGGCTGCGACAGCACCTGGAATCGCCCCATCTTCGAGCGCCGCCACATCCGCGATATCGATCCGGCCACGCTGCACGCCTTGCAGAACAACGACGGAGCCTGGATCGAAAAGGTTTCTTTCGATCTCGACGGACTGCGCCAGAATGCAGGGCGAATCGAAGAATTTGCCGACGTTCATGTAGAAAAGACGATACTGAACCCTGCCGCCGAGTCATCCTTACGCTTGGAGATCGTTCTCGGCCTGGCAATGAAAACATCGCTGAGAACGGAAAGGCTGCTATCCATGGAGCTCGGCCTGTCACGCAAGCGTATCGCCATGCTTGAAGAAGCGGGCCGCGTCACCACGACTCCGTTGGGCAGGAATACGCTACGGCACTCTGTGAAGGATCAGATGCGTATCACCATCGATCTTGCAGGCGAAGCCGATCGCAACGCGATCCTCAGCCGCGCCGGGCCTTAGCCGAAGACCGGCCGGGGCCCGGCCTCGGGCTACTGCATAATTCCTTAAATCGGAATCGATTTAAGGATAAATTATGCAGCAATTTTAAAGTGTGACAGCGTCCTTAGCGCGTCATGTTTGACGCGCGGCGCTGTAAGCGTGAATAACGCGGACAACGACAGCGAAAGAGGGCTCCGATGCCATCGGAGCCCTCCTGACATCGATGGTCTTCAGAACTTCACGCCGATACCGACGGTGAATTGATGCTGGTCGAGATCGACGTTGATGCCGCCGATGTCCTTGTCGCCATAGTCGTTGTAGCGGTATTCGGCTCGGCCAAACATGCTGTCGGTGAAGGCGTAGTCGACGCCCGCACCGATCGTCCAGCCATTGAAGGTTTCCTTTTCCTTGGAAGCCCCCGGCACATCAACGAATCCGCGTGTAATTGCCCAACCGCCGGTCGCATAGACAAGCGCCTTTTCATTGACGGTGTAGCCGAGGCGGCCGCGGACGGAGCCGGACACATCGGTCCCGACTTCCGGAGAAGTACCGAAGATATCGAAGGTCTTGTCGTTCCAGTTATAACTGACATCGCCCTCGATGCCGTAGACCCAATCGCCTTGCTGATAGTTGTAGCCGGCGAAGGCACCGAGAAGGCCACCATTGAAGTCCTCAGAAGCATTTGCACCAGGCGCGCTGAAGTCGCCATTAAGCCAGCCGCCACCGCCTTGCAGACCGACATAGCCGCCCGTCCAGACAAAGGTAGGCGCGGCTTCCACCAGGGGCACCGGCTCGAGATTTTCGGTCAGATCGGCGGCCGATGCAGCGGGCGCAAGAGCGGCAGTAGCAAAGATTGCAACAAGCACATGCCTGATCATCACAGATGCCTCCTGTTGGTCCGATAGCAAGATTACCAACTTATGTAGGGCGCGTCTGCCGAAAAGGCTCGCTTCGGAGCGGGAATAATAAATTTCTCTTTTAAATCATATGATTATACATTTCCAGTCAGCCAATTCTGAAGCTGGGCGCTACTTGATCAATTGCCGCCGATGCGAGCGCCTTCGAGCCGGTCGCCGGCCTTGATGCCCAGGCGCTTGACGGTGCCGGCATTGAGCTCCAGCACAAAGGCCACCGGTTCGCCCGAATCGATGATCGCCTCCGAGAACGGAACTGCATCCTGATGGATGGTGCGAACGATGCCGCGCTTGTCGACGAACAGCATATCGAGCGCCAGATGGGTGTTCTTCATCCACATCATGACCCGGCGCGTTTCGCCGAAATCGAACAGCATCCCATGGTCAGGCGCCATTGAGCGGCGAAACATCAGCCCCTGCTCGCGTTGATCGGCATCGATGGCAAGCTCGACCGTCAACTCATGGGCCTGGTTGTCTGCCGTCACCACACGCATCCGGTCGGCGGTGAATTGCACCTCTGCAAACGCAGCAACGGCAAACAACAGCAGAGACAAAAAAAGCGCCATGGCGGCGCTTCTTGCAGAAAGGGTTCGAGCTATCGACATCAGTGCGAACGGCTCGTCGGCGTTGGGCCGTCGGGATGGATCTCGGCCGCCATCAGGCCCTTTTCACCATCGCCGAAGCGCACGAGAACTACCTGGCCGGGGCGAAGTTCGGTCAGTCCGAAACGGCGCAGCGTTTCCATATGCACGAAAATATCTTCCGTGCCCTCGCCGCGCGTCAGGAAGCCGAACCCCTTGGTCCGGTTGAACCACTTGACGAGAACACGCTCGAGGCCGCTCGTCGGCGTGACCTGCACATGGGTTCTGATCGGCGGCAGCTGCGAGGGATGAATGGCTGTCGACTGATCCATCGAGAGAATGCGGAAGGCCTGGTAGCCACGATCGCGTTTCTGGATGAGAGCCACGACCCGGGCCCCTTCGAGCACCGTCTGATAACCGTCACGCCGCAGGCAGGTCACATGCACCAGTACGTCCTGCATGCCGTTATCGGGCACGATGAAGCCAAAGCCCTTGGCGACATCGAACCACTTGATCACGCCGGTGATTTCGACGAGGTCGAGGGCGTCGCTGCCAAAGTCGTCATCATGCATGACGTCTTTTGAAGATGTCCTATCCGCCATTCTCTCCCAGCCCCTCGTTTACGCGCGACTACCGACTACGGTTAACTGATTCTTATTGACTAGAATAACATCGTCCCGCCGCTGATGCGCAAGACCCTCGGCGTATTTTGGCCTGGGCCGAATGTAGGGACGCAGCCTTGCCTCTGGCTTGCTGGCAGATCAGTATACGCCATCTTCTTCGAAACAGGGACATTGCAATGCGTTATCTGCACACGATGGTTCGCGTCAAAAATCTGGACGAGGCCTTGAAGTTCTACTGCACGATTTTCGGCCTCAGCGAAATCCGTCGCTACGAGAACGAAAAGGGCCGTTTCACGCTTGTCTTCCTGGCCGCCCCCGGCGATCTTGACCGGGCAAAGGGCAAGCTCTCGCCGTGCCTCGAACTCACCTACAATTGGGACAGCGAAGATTATACAGGCGGCCGGAACTTTGGTCACCTGGCCTATGAGGTGGATGACATCTATGGCTTCTGCCAGCATCTGATGGACAATGGCGTGACCATCAACCGTCCGCCGCGCGATGGGCACATGGCCTTCGTGCGCTCGCCCGACGGCATTTCGATCGAGATCCTGCAGAAGGGCGAAAATCGACCCACGCAAGAGCCCTGGGCCTCGATGGCCAACACCGGCGCCTGGTAAGCCTCGCGCAATTCTGGCCGCCGATGATCGACGTCTGCAGCCGGGAAGTCAGGCTTGGCAAAGTCGAGTCGCGGATCCGTTAAAATGATGAATGATCCGGGGCCTGGCACCGACACCGGGCCTTTGCATGCTAAGCGCATGTGGGCTCAAGGTTAGCGCCAGTTTACAAATCACGTATCGTTCAGTAACTTCCGCGCGAAACGTTGATACGGGGTTCTATCCGCGATGTCTCGTGGCGACGCCCCCTAACTGTATTTGGCCTAATCCTTCCCGCGGCGATCCGTTTGGCCCGCCGCGCGAAATTCGTTTTCGTTTGTTCTGGGCGATGTTTCGGAACTGAGACTTAATGCATGGAAAGGCGACGATCTCGCCAATCATGCACGGAGAGCGGGGATAGGACGTTGCAACATCGGGAAACCAAGAGGGCGCTGCTGTCGTCAATTGGCCGCGCAACCGCGATATCCGTTTCACTGCTCGCCTTGAGCGGCTGCGTGTCCGCTGTGGCCGACAGCGAAGCCGCGAACGCGCTGAAAGTCGAGGAAGCGCAAGAATCGCTGCAGGTCGCCGATTCGACCCAGGCCGGCGCGACTGTTCGCGACGCCCAGGTATCGGCGGTCGGCAGCAACCCGCAGGCAACCCAGGGCAATGGCGCCCTCGTGCCGGGGCAAGACCCCGCACAACAGGCTGGATCGCTGACGATGCAGAGCACCGGCCTGCGAGCAGCCTCCTCCAGTATCTATGGCCAGGTTCCGGCGGGCGGCCAGGCGGCTGCGACGGGCGCACAGCCGCAGGCGACGGGCTCCATCCCGGCCACGGGCGCTGCCCAGCCGACCATGAACGCAACGACGAACAGTCTTTTCAGCGGCAACCGGGGACAGGGGCAAACTCAGCCTCAACCCCAACCCCAACCGATCATCCAGCCGCAGCAGGGCGCCTCGAACGACACCTCCGGCGCGCCGTCGGATACGGCTGTGATGGCCTATGCCTCTCCGGAGGGAGCCACCCTTCCCGCCTCCGTACCGCTGCCCTTGAGTGCGCAGGCTGCCCTCGGCGGAAAGACGTCGCGTGTGCTGCAACCCGTGCAGGCCGCCGAGCAGGCGCAGGCAACGACGGAAGTTGCCCAGACGATGACGGCCGCGCCGGACGGCAAGACCAGCGAGAACGATTCCAAGGAAGAGCCGAAGACCTGGACCCTTGCGAGCCTTTTTGCCGGCAAGCGCAAGGAGAAGCAGCAGCAGGTAACGGCGCGCGCAGCGCAGCCCGCCGAAAAAAAGACCATCACCACCAGCAATGCCAGCCAACCGCAAATGGCTTCGCTCGCCTACAGTGGCCTGCCCGGCGTCAAGATGAGTCCGCTGTTCAGCGTCGCGCATGAAGACCATGCAGCAGATGAAGAGGACGCGCCCGTTCAGCTCGCCTCGCTTTCCGGCCTTGCCCGGCTGGCGCCAAGCGGCCTCATCCTGCAGACCGAAAAGGTCGAGGCCGGCTGCTTCAAGCCGGAACTGATGCAGATGCTGAAGCAGGTGGAGACGCGTTACGGCCGCCAAGTCATGGTGACTTCGGGCCTGCGTCCGATCAGGGTCAACCGCGCGAAGCAATCCCTCCATACGCGCTGCGAAGCGGCCGACATCCAGGTCCAGGGCGTCAGCAAGTGGGAATTGGCAGATTTCCTGCGCAGCATTCCCGGGCGCGGCGGCGTCGGCACCTACTGCCACACGGAATCGGTTCATATCGACATCGGCGCGCAGCGCGACTGGAACTGGCGTTGCCGCCGCAGCAAGGGCTGAACGCAAGCCCTTGTTTCGACGGGTTAATCCACAGAATCCACCCCCTGCCCCCTGCCTGTGCATTTTTTACAGAAAAATGAAAATTGACGCTTGCGGTAATCAAATCGCCTGACTATAAGACGCCCACACAGCAAGTGCGCCCTTCGTCTATCGGTTAGGACACCAGATTTTCATTCTGGGAAGAGGGGTTCGACTCCCCTAGGGCGTGCCACTGTGACCCTCCCCTTCAAATGATTTCCCTGCTCGTGAGCGGCAGTTCTGCATCCAGAATCCGACGCGCGCTCGATTATGTGTCGCTCTCCGGGACGACCGGGTGGTGGCAGATTTTTCCGGTTCTTTTCACAGGAAAAGCGCGCGAATTCTCAGATTACCGCTTGCAGTCTGCAAAGGCGCTGCCTATAAGGCGCCCACACAGCAAGTGCGCCCTTCGTCTATCGGTTAGGACACCAGATTTTCATTCTGGGAAGAGGGGTTCGACTCCCCTAGGGCGTGCCACTGTGATCCTTTCCCCAGCACATTCGCTACAGATTTGACGCCGATTGCGTGGTCCATGCTCCCCTCTGTGTCGGCCACGGGCACGGTGTTTTTAACCCGTGATTTTTCCTGCATTTTCCACAGAAAAACCTCGAAAATCCTGACATTAGCGCTTGCAGCTGGCAAAAGCGCTGACTATAAGACGCCCACACAGCAAGTGCGCCCTTCGTCTATCGGTTAGGACACCAGATTTTCATTCTGGGAAGAGGGGTTCGACTCCCCTAGGGCGTGCCACTGTGTTGACCTCCCCCACGCCGCAAACGTCGACCGCGCTCACGCTGCGGCTGAACGTCATTCTTTTGGCGGGACCGCTGCCGTATCCGCTCAGGCAACACCGATGGATTTCTGTCGTCGTCTTCGCGGAAAAGGCATAGTATCCGAAGAGGAATTGATTGCGGCCACTAGGCCGTGATCGCGAGCCCTCAGCGACCAGCGTGGGCGCCCATCGTCTAGCGGTCAGGACGCCGCCCTCTCACGGCGGCAACACGGGTTCGATTCCCGTTGGGCGTGCCAGTCCTCACAGAGCAGTTTGGCTGGTCATACCAAATCGTTGGTTCGGATGAGCCAGCCGCGTTTCGAGCGCGCCGTCAAACCGCTTTCGCGGCATCGGTGACGCGAAGCTGCACCCGCCGTTGCCCCTGCCACAGATCCGCTGAAACCGAACCCGCGACGTGCATGGAGGCGCCGCGGCTCGAAAGAAGAAAATCGCCAAGCGGGGTCTCGATTGCGCGAAAGGCGATGCCATCGAGACGACTGCCGTCCTGCCCCTCGAGCGTCACCTTGACGTGGTTGGCTCCCACTTGCCGGCTGTCGCGCAGTCGGTGCTGCGGGAAGGCGAAGACCGGCTGCGGATGGGCGGAACCGTAAGGCCCGGCCTGCTCCAGCAGATCGATCAGTTCCAGTGTTGCCCCCGACGCGCCGAGCGCACCATCGACCTTCAGCGTCTGTACCGCAACGAGGTCGCGCACGGCGACTTCGGCCTTCTCCTCGAAGAACTGCCGCAACCGGCCGAGCTTCGTCCGCTCGACCGTCAGGCCCGCCGCCATCGCGTGACCGCCGCCCTTCACCAAAAATCCGCCGTCGACGGCAGCACGAACCATCTTTCCCATGTCGAAACCAGCGATCGATCGGCCGGATCCCGTCCCCCGGCCATTCGGATCGAAGGCGATGGCGAAGGTCGGACGGCGGAACTTCTCTTTTATTCTCGCTGCAATCAGCCCGACTATCCCCGGATGCCAGTTCTCCCGTGCCGTCACGATCACCGAGGCGCCCTCACCCGTGCCGTATTCGGCCAGAACCTCGGCTTCGGCTTCAGCCAGCATCGCAGCCTCCATTGCCTGCCGCTCGCGGTTGAGTTCGTCGAGCCGTGCCGCGATCGTTTCAGCGGCGGCACTATCGCCCATCGTCAACAGGCGGCTGCCAAGCGCCGCGTCGCCAATTCGGCCGCCGGCATTGATGCGTGGCCCGACCAGAAACCCGAGATGATACGGCGTCACCGGACCGCCGATCGCCGCCTTGCGCAACAGGGCCGCCAGCCCGACATTGCCCATGTGCCGGGCTGCAATCAGCCCCTTGACGACGTAGGCGCGATTGAGCCCCTTGAGCGGCACCACGTCACAAACGGTTGCCAGCGCCACGAGGTCGAGCTGTGCTAACAGATCGAAAGACCCGACGCGCGCGTCACCGGCGGCACGCAGCACACGCACCGTATTGACGAGAACGAGATAGACGACGCCGGCCGCGCAAAGGTGTCCTTGACCGGAGAGATCGTCCTCGCGGTTGGGGTTGACGAGCGCATGGCATGGCGGCAGCGAGGAGCCGACCTGGTGATGGTCGATAACGACCACATCGACGCTGCGCTGCGCTGCCACGGCAAGCGCCTCGTGGCTGGTCGAGCCGCAATCGACAGTGACGATGAGCCTGGCGCCATTGTCGATCAACTGTTCGATCGCCTGTGGGTTGGGGCCATACCCCTCGAAGATACGATCGGGGATATAGATCTCGGCCTCGAGCCCGAAATGTTTGAGGAAACGCGCCATCAGCGCCGACGAGGCGGCGCCGTCTACGTCGTAGTCGCCGAAGATCACCACCTTCTCGCGCCTGGAAATCGCCATCGCCAGGCGCTCGGCCGCCTTACGGCAGTCGGTCATGGTATCGGGATCCGGCATCAGCGAGCGAAGCGTCGGGTCGAGGAAGACCGCCGCATCGTCGAGCGTTACTCCGCGCCCGGCAAGCACGCGGCCGATCAGATCGGAATAGCCATGGACCTGGCTGATCGCCAGCGCCCGGTTCTGGCCGGCCTGGTCGAGACGCGACACCCAGCGTTGACCGCTGATCGATCGTTCCACGCCAAGGAAAGCTCGCTGTATCGGATCTACCGGTTCTTCCATGCTGTCCACCTGCCTCAATCTTTTGTTCTTAGCGAACAATGCGCGCATGCAAAACCCGGCATGAAAAAGGCCCCACCGACACCAATGGTCGATGGGGCCCTTTCTCAACAGTTTTGCGCTTTGACTTAAGCTGCCTTCGGCCGCTCGATGCGGATCACCTGCGGCTCTCCGACCAGATAGCCCTCGCTCTTGATCGCCACGATCGCATCGCGCACCGAATGCTCGGCGGTCGCGTGCGTCACCAGGATGATCGTCTGCGGCTCGAATGATTCCTGCGGGTGCTTGGAATGCTGCATGATCGATTCCAGCGAGATACCGTTCTCGGCCATGCGCGAAGCAATGCTTGCAAAGACGCCGGTACGATCGACGACCTTCAGGCGGATGAAGTAGCCGCCCTCGTGGCTCTGGATCTGCGCGCGCTTGTAGGGCAGCAACGCATTGGTCGGGCGGCCGAAGGCCGGCACGTGCTGCGCGCCAGGGCGGCTCTTGGCGATATCGGCGACGTCGCCAAGAACGGCGGACGCCGTCGCGTTGCCGCCGGCACCGGGGCCGACCATCAGCAGCTCGCCGAGAATATCGGATTCGATCGCGACCGCATTGGTGACGCCATCGACCTGGGCGATCACCGAATCATAGGGAACCATCGTCGGGTGCACCCGTTGCTCGATGCCGCTTTCGGTGCGCTGGGCGACACCGAGAAGCTTGATCCGATATCCGAGATCGGCGGCAGCATGAATATCATCGATGGAAATATTGGTGATGCCCTCGAGATAGATGTCGTCGGCCGCGATCGCCGTACCGAAGGCCAGGCTCGTCAGGATCGACAGCTTGTGCGCGGTATCGTTGCCTTCGATGTCGAAAGCCGGGTCTGCCTCGGCATAACCGAGCCTCTGCGCTTCCTTCAGGCAGGCCTCGAATGAGAGCTCTTCCTTTTCCATCTTCGTCAGGATGTAGTTGCAGGTACCGTTCATGATCCCGTAGACGCGCGAGATCGTGTTGCCGGTCATGGATTCGCGCAGCGCCTTGATGACGGGAATGCCACCGGCAACGGCCGCTTCATAGTTGAGCAGCGCGCCGTTGTTCTCGGCAATGGCTGCAAGCTCGATGCCGTGCGCAGCCAGCAACGCCTTGTTGGCGGTGACGACATGGATACCACGGCCGAGCGCCGTCTTGACCGCAGTGTACGCCGGATCGCCGGAGCCGCCCATCAGCTCAATGAAAACATCGATATCGGCCTTGGCCGCAAGCGAAACGGCATCGTCGAACCAGGTCGTCTTCGACAGGTCGACGCCGCGATCTCTAGAGCGGTCACGCGCCGTCACGGCTGTAATTTCGATTGCCCTGCCACATGTCGTTGCCAGCATCTCGTGACGATCCTGGAGGATTCGCACGAGCGAGGCACCGACGGTACCCAAGCCCGCAATGCCGATTTTGAGGGCATCTGCCATAGCCATTTCCTAACATGTGAGGGCGCCCCGCCAGAACGGCGGGGCCGTTGCAGTAGGGGCGCGCGCCTGGCACGCCCCCGTCTTTTACCGATGCGCGTTGAGCGAGATGACGTTGTGCATCGTCTCGTCAGCCGTGGACAGGAACTTCTTGATATTGCGGGCCGCCTGGCGAATCCGATGCTCGTTCTCGACGAGGGCGAGACGCACGTAGTCGTCACCCTGCTCACCGAAGCCGATGCCCGGCGCGACGGCCACATCAGCCTTTTCGACGAGCAGCTTGGAGAATTCGAGGGATCCGAGGTGACGGAACTTCTCCGGGATCTTGGCCCAGGCAAACATCGTGGCTGCCGGCGGCGGCACGTCGAAGCCGGCCTTGCCGAAGCTTTCGACCATCACGTCGCGGCGGCGCTTGTAGATGTTGCGGACTTCGGCGATGTCGCTGCCGTCACCGTTGAGCGCCTGGGTGGCGGCAACCTGGATCGGCGTGAACGCACCATAGTCGAGGTAGGACTTCACGCGCGTCAGCGCCGCGATCAGCCGCTCGTTGCCGACGGCAAAGCCCATGCGCCAGCCGGGCATGGAGAATGTCTTCGACATCGAGGTGAACTCGACCGTGACATCGATCGCGCCCGGCACTTCGAGCACGGATGGCGGCGGTGCGTCGTTGAAGTAGATCTCCGAATAGGCCAGATCCGACAGCACGATGATGTCGTGCTTCTTCGCAAACGCCACGACTTCCTTGTAGAAATCGAACGTGGCGACCTGCGCCGTCGGGTTCGACGGGTAGTTGAGGATCAGCGCCAGCGGCTTCGGGATAGAATGGCGAACGGCGCGCTCCAGCGGTCCGAAGAACGTGTCGTCGGGCTCGACCGAAATCGAGCGGATGACGCCGCCTGCCATCAGGAAGCCGAAGGCATGGATCGGATAGGTCGGATTTGGGCACAGGATCACGTCGCCCGGCGCGGTGATCGCCTGGGCCATGTTGGCGAAGCCTTCCTTGGAGCCAAGGGTGGCGACGACCTGCGTGTCCGGGTTGAGTTTGACGCCGAAGCGGCGGGCGTAATAGGCGGCCTGGGCACGACGCAGCCCGGGAATGCCCTTCGACGACGAATAACGATGCGTGCGCGGGTCCTGGACGGCCTCGCAAAGCTTGTCGACAATCGACTGTGGAGTGGGAAGATCCGGATTGCCCATGCCGAGGTCGATGATGTCAGCACCGGCCGCTCGCGCGCTTGCTTTCAAACGGTTGACCTGTTCGAAAACATAAGGCGGCAAACGCCGGACTTTGTGAAACTCTTCCATCTCCAAACCTCGTTTGGCGCACGTCTCCGCCAGCGGTTGGCCGTCGCGAAAACATGCGCTTTGGTGAACGGCCGTCACTGCGGCCATTGAACGCTTTGCGTCCAAATCACCTGAAACGCAAGTGCTAATTCGCGATCTGTTTCAGCGTGTCGGAGCCATGGTCTTCGGCGAGCGTACGCATTTCCTTCATGCGACGCTGATATTCCGCTTCGGAGATGGAACCGGATTTGCGCGCAGCACCGAGAGCCGCTAGCCGTGCCTGCATATCGGCTGCTTCCTCATTGGTCATCTGTTGCGTTGCCGCCGGCTTCTGACCGTAGACGGAGGGATAGTTTTCGAAGGGGGTCTTCTGGCTGTTGCAGCCCGCAAGCGTGCCCAGGAGAATGATCCCGGCAACCCAGGTGATGGAGCGCTGTTTTCCGACGGCGAGCATACTGGCAAAGACCTCTGTTTCGTGGCGCGACGATGCGCTAGCCCTTGTAATCATTTTCGGGCAGAATGTAAAAATACAAAACAAACAAGATGCTGTGGAGGAAACCGGGTGACAGCAGACAGGAATGCCGAAGGCCACGCCGGCAAGGACGGCTTTGCTGGCTTCGACCCGAAGTCCGTTGAACCCTACATCGTCAAGGATCCCGAAAGCCTTGCGGTCAACCTTGCCCGCGCGATGGAACAGCTCGGCAAGGCGGCTTCCGCCTGGCTTGCGCCGCGCGAGACCGGCGAAAAATCCGACGTCTTCTCCGAACCCGTCACCGATATGGTCAAAACCCTCTCCAGGGTTTCCGAATACTGGCTTTCCGATCCGCGCCGGACCCTTGAAGCACAGACCCATCTCATGGGCAGCTTCTTCGAGATGTGGTCTCGAACCCTGCATCGCATGTCCGGTGATGTTGCCACCGCCGATCCCGCCAGCCTACAGCGGATGGACAAACACTTCGCGGACGAGGACTGGGTGAAGAACCCCTTCTTCGATTTTGTCCGGCAGGCCTATTTCATCACGTCCGACTGGGCCGACAAAATGGTGCGCGATGCCGAGGGCCTCGACGATCACACCAAACACAAGGCTGCCTTCTATGTCCGGCAGATCTCGAGCGCGCTCTCGCCGACCAATTTCGTCACCACCAATCCGCAACTCTACCGGGAAACGGTCGCGACCAGCGGCGCCAACCTCGTCAAGGGTATGCAGATGTTTGCCGAGGACGTCGCCGCAGGTCGCGGCGATTTGCGGTTGAGGCAGACCGATACCAGCAAATTCGCAATCGGCGAGAACATCGCGATCACCCCCGGCAAGGTGATCGCGCAGAGCGACGTCTGCCAAGTGATCCAGTACGAAGCCTCGACGGAAACAGTGCTCAAGCGTCCGCTGTTGATCTGCCCGCCGTGGATCAACAAATTCTACGTGCTCGATCTCAACCCGCAAAAATCCTTCATCAAGTGGGCCGTCGATCAGGGACACACGGTCTTCGTCATCTCTTGGGTCAACCCGGACGAGCGGCATGCGACCAAGGATTGGGAAGCGTACGCACGCGAAGGCATCGGTTTTGCGCTCGACACCGTCGAGCAGGCGACGGGTGAACGGGACGTCAATGCCATCGGCTATTGCGTCGGCGGAACGCTGTTGGCCGCAACGCTTGCGCTTCATGCCGCAGAGGGCGACGAACGCATCCACTCGGCAACACTATTTACCACCCAGGTCGACTTCACCCACGCCGGCGATCTCAAGGTCTTCGTCGACGAAGACCAGATCAGCCAGATGGAAGAGAACATGCGGGTGGCCGGCTATCTCGACGGCTCAAAAATGGCGACGGCGTTCAATATGCTGCGCGCCTCCGAGCTGATCTGGCCCTATTTCGTCAACAACTACCTCAAGGGTCAGGAGCCCCTGCCCTTCGACCTGCTCTATTGGAATTCCGATTCGACCCGGATGCCGGCGGCCAACCACTCGTTCTACCTGCGCAACTGCTATCTGGAGAACCGCCTGTCAAAGGGCGAGATGGTACTGGCCGGCAAGCAGGTGTCGCTCGGTGACGTCAAAATCCCGATCTACAACCTGGCCACCAAGGAGGACCATATCGCCCCGCCGCGCTCCGTCTTCCTCGGCAGCTCGTCTTTCGGCGGTAAGGTCACCTACGTGCTTTCCGGCTCCGGCCACATCGCCGGTGTCGTCAATCCGCCGGACAAGGGCAAATACCAGTTCTGGACCGGCGGAGCGCCCAAGGGCGAATTCGATGACTGGGTCAAGGCAGCTAAGGAAACGCCCGGATCCTGGTGGCCGCACTGGCATCAGTGGATCGAAAAACTGGACAAGAAGCGCGTACCCGCGCGCAAGCCCGGTGGCAAGCTCAATACACTGGAAGAGGCGCCCGGCTCCTACGTGCGCGCCCGCGCCTGACGAAAGCCTAGAATTATCGTGATCTTCGATCGGCCACTCGTGCCCGCCACGCTCGTGCAGCGCTACAAGCGCTTTCTGTTCGACGCCCTCCTCGCCGACGGTACCGCATTGACCGGCTCATGCCCCAACACCGGCTCGATGCGCGGGCTGACGACGCCGGGTTCGCGTATATGGATGTCGGAACACGACAGCCCGACACGCAAGTACCGGCAGATGCTCGAGATCGTCGAGGCGGACAACACACTCGTCGGCATCAACACCGGCCTGCCCAACCGCCTGGCGGAAGAAGCCATCCGTCTTGGGCTTGTTTCGGACCTTCACGGTTACGGGTCGCTTTCGCGCGAGCAGAAGTATGGGCGCAATTCCCGCATCGACATCCTGCTCAGCGATCCAATCCGCGGGCTTGCCTATGTCGAGGTCAAGAACGTGCATTTCAGCCGGACCCGCGGTGTCGCCGAGTTTCCCGACAGTCCCACCGCCCGTGGCGCCAAACACCTCGAAGAACTCGGCGACATGGTTGAAGCCGGCCACCGGGGTATCATGATCTATCTGGTGCAGCGCAGCGATTGCGACAGCTTGAGCATATGCGGCGAGTACGACCCAGTCTATGCCCAAGCCTTCGAGCGCGCCAAGGCCCGCGGCGTGGAAGCTTACGCAGTGAAATGCCTGATATCGCCGACCGAGATCGCACCCATCGGCTTGATCTCTATCGATGAGGCAGATGTCGGCGCTCTTCGCAACTCGGCCTGAACGATCGCATCGGGCCGGCGCTGGATCGCCAATCTGAGCAACTTGCAACATTCTGCGGATATACCGCAGCATCGATCCGCGTTAGGCTTGACGACTGGCCGGGCGGAAGAGCGAGGTGGCGAAATATCGTGCGCTGCATCCCAAATCAGTGCCTCATGGCGCACGGCAGTGGACGAGGCCGCCCCTGCTGCATTATGAAATTCGACAGGAAACAACTGAAAGTTCTGGAATGGTGACTTACATCGAGGCAGGGTCTGCGCCCTACAAGAACACCGGCGTTATCCGCCTCTACGGACAGGAAGGGTTCGAAGGCATGCGCAAGGCCTGTCAGGTGACGGCGCGCTGCCTCGATGAGCTGGTGTCGCGGGTCCGACCGGGGGTGACGACCGAGGAGATCGATCGCTTCGTCTTCGAATTCGGCATGGACAACGGCGCCTTGCCGGCGACGCTGAATTACCGCGGCTATACCAAGTCGTCCTGCACCTCGATCAACCATGTGGTCTGTCACGGCATTCCGAACGACAAACCGCTTCGCGACGGCGATGTCGTCAACATCGATGTCACCTACGTCATCGATGGCTGGCACGGCGATTCCAGCCGCATGTATCCGGTCGGCGAGATCAAGCGCGCCGCCGAGCGGCTTCTCGATGTGACGCATGAATGCCTGATGCGCGGCATCGCCGCCGTCCGCCCCGGCGCCCGCACAGGCGCGATCGGCGAGGCGATCCAGGCCTATGCCGAAGCGGAGCGGTGCTCTGTCGTGCGCGACTTCTGCGGACACGGCGTCGGCCGGCTTTTCCACGACGCGCCCAACATCCTGCATTATGGTCGCGCCAACGAGGGGCCTGAGTTGCGCGAGGGCATGATCTTCACGATCGAGCCGATGATCAATCTCGGCCGCCCGCACGTGAAGGTGCTGGCGGATGGCTGGACGGCCGTCACCCGCGACCGCTCTTTGTCGGCGCAATACGAACATACGGTCGGCGTCACGGCTGACGGCTGCGAGATCTTCACACTCTCGCCGGCCGGCCTCTTCAAGCCCGACATGACCGCCATGGGCGCCGCATGAAGAAAAACTCCGGTTCATCCGCAGGCGATGCGACGCAGCCGGCGGGCGAACGGTCATTTTTCGCGGATCTGCAGCCGCAGGACGCGCATGCTCCAGACACGGCTCCCGCTGCCACCGAGGCGCACTACCTCGGTCACCGCGATCGGCTTCGCACCCGATACCGCGAGCATGGCGATGCCGCGCTTGCCGATTATGAAATCCTCGAAATGCTGCTGTTTCGGCTCATTCCGCGCAAGGATACCAAGCCGATAGCAAAGGCGCTGCTAACGCGCTTCGGGACGCTTGCCGGCGTGTTCGGCGCACCGCTCGCACTGCTGCAGGAGATCAAGGGTGTCGGCGAATCGGTCGCGCTCGATCTGAAGCTCGTCGCCACCATCGGGCACCGGACGCTGAAGAGCGATCTGCGCAAGAAACACATCCTCTCGTCCTGGTCGGCGGTGATTGAATATTGCCATGCGGCGATGGCTTACGAGACCAAGGAACAATTCCGCATCCTGTTTCTCGACAAGCGCAATGCACTGATTGCCGACGAGGTTCAGCAGACAGGCACGATCGATCATACGCCGGTCTATCCGCGCGAGGTCGTCAAGCGGGCGCTCGAACTGTCGGCGACCGCGATCATCCTTGCGCATAACCATCCCTCCGGCGACCCAACGCCCTCACGGGCGGATATCGATATGACCAAGCTGATCGTCGAGACGGCAAAGCCACTCGGCATCGCCGTGCACGATCACATCATCATCGGCAAGGACGGCCATGTGAGCCTGAAGGGGCTGCGTCTGTTCTAACGGCTACGTGTGATGATCAAAGCCATCTCGCGCGGCGGAAGAAGCGGTAAAGCGTCAGGCAGAACCCGATGATGATGGCGAGCACGACAAAATAACCGTACTTGAATCTGAGCTCAGGCATCTCGTCGAAGTTCATCCCATAGATACCCGCAATTGCCGTCGGCACCGCCAAGATCGCCGCCCAGGACGCAAGCTTGCGCGAGATCTCCGTTTGCTCCGACTGACCGATCATCAAGCTCGCTTCGAAGGTGAAGGCCAGAACCTCGCGCAAAGCGTCAATATCTTCCTGCACGCGGCGGACATGGTCGGTCACATCTCGAAACAGCGGCTGCAATGCCGCTTCCATGCCGGGCAGATCGATATGTTCGTGCCGCCGACACACGTCGACCAGCGGCACCGCGGCATTGCGAAGCCGGAGCAGGTTGCGCCGGAGCAGATAGAGCCGTTCGATATCGGCCTTCTCCAGGCGCTGGCGAAGCAGGCGATCCTCGAGCCGTTCGACCTCTTCGTGGATGGCCTCGATCACCGGCATGTAGTTGTCGACGATGAAATCGAGGATCGAATAGAGGATGTAGTTCTCGCCATGGGCAAGGGCCGCCGGCGACGCCTCGCATCGCTGCCGCACGGCCATATAGGACGTCGAGGCACCGTGGCGGACGGAGACGACATAGCCGCGGCCGACGAAGAGATGCGTCTCACCAAAGGCGATTTCGTCACCGACCATATGGGCAGTGCGGGCGACAACGAAGATCGAATCGCCGTAGATCTCCAGTTTCGGGCGTTGATGTGCCTTGCAGGCGTCCTCGATCGCCAGGTCATGCAGATCGAACTCGCGCTGCACTTGGCGAAGCAGGTCCGCGTCCGGTTCGTGCAGACCGATCCAGATGACGGCGTTCGGGCGACTGCGCCATTTGCCGGCGTCTTCCACGTGAATGTCCTGGATGCGCACGCCGTTTTCGTAGACCGCAGCGGCGATCACGCCCTGCCTCTCTTCCGCATGCGGCGCTTCCGTCGCGTGCGAGTTGCCTGGGGATGCTTCATTCGTCAGGTCCAGCGCCATAGACGACCTCCCATGCCCGCATGAATTCGATGGACCGGCATGCCATTGGGCTATCGAGCATACGCGTATTTCCTCATATTCGCATCCAACAGGTTTCAAACACGAAAACCACTTCATCAAACTGTGCGATTGACGATATAGACGCATGCGAGCGAGACTTTTCGCAGCGCGCAACGATTCTTCCCTTTTTACGGAAATGCCCATGCACCAGTTCGATCTCATCGTCGTCGGCAGCGGACCCGCCGGCCGCCGGGGCGCCATCCAGGCCGCCAAGCTCGGCAAGAAGGTTCTCGTCATCGAACAGGGCAAACGCGTCGGCGGCGTTTCCGTGCACACCGGCACCATTCCTTCAAAAACGCTGAGGGAAACGGCACTCAATCTTTCCGGCTGGCGCGAGCGCGGCTTTTACGGCCGGGCCTATCGCGTCAAGCAGGAGATCAGCGCCGACGACCTGCGCCAGCGCCTGATCATCACATTGGACCACGAGGTCGAAGTTCTCGAACATCAGTTCGCACGAAACCGCGTCCAGCATATGCGCGGCAAAGCGAGCTTCGTCGATCCGAACACGCTGGAAGTGATCAAGGACGATGGCGAGAGCATGCTGGTGACCGGGGTCAGCATTCTGCTGGCCGTCGGTACCAAGCCGTTGCGCCCGGATTACATTCCCTTCGATGGCAAGACCGTGCTCGACAGCGACGAACTGCTGGAGATCAGCGAGCTGCCGCGCTCTCTGGCGGTGATCGGCGCCGGCGTCGTCGGCATCGAATATGCCACCATCTTCAGTGCGCTCGATACCCAGGTCACCGTCATCGATCCGAAGACGACGATGCTCGACTTCATCGACAAGGAGATCGTCGAAGATTTCACCTACCAGCTTCGTGATCGCAACATGAAGCTCAACCTCGGCCAGAAGGCCGAAAAGGTCGAGCGACTGGAAGATGGCAAGGTGCTGCTGACGCTCGACAACGGCCGCAAGATCACGACCGAGATGGTGCTGTTCGCCGCCGGCCGCATGGGTGCGACCGATACGCTCAACCTGCCCGCCGCCGGACTTGAAGCCGACAGCCGCGGCCGGCTCAAGGTCAATCCGGAAACCTTCCAGACGTCCGTGCCGAACATTTACGCGGCCGGCGACGTCGTCGGCTTTCCGAGCCTTGCCTCGACCTCGATGGAACAGGGGCGCGTCGCCGCCCGTGTCGCCGTCGGCGCGATTGCCAAGGAACCGCAGAAATACTTCCCCTACGGCATCTACGCCGTACCGGAGATTTCGACCTGCGGCCTGTCGGAGGAAGAGGTCAAGGAGCGCGGCATCCCCTACGAATGCGGCATTGCGCGTTTTCGCGAGACGTCACGCGGCCACATCATGGGCCTTGAAGCCGGGCTGCTGAAGATGATCTTCTCGCTGAAGACGCGCCGGCTTCTCGGCGTGCACATCATCGGCGAAGGCGCCACGGAACTGGTGCATATCGGGCAGGCAGTGCTGAACCTCAAGGGCACCGTCGAGTACTTCGTCGAAAATACCTTCAATTATCCGACGCTTGCCGAAGCCTACAAGATCGCCGGTCTCGACGCCTGGAACCGCATGGGCGAGATCAAGCCGAAGGCGTAAAACGCCGCGAGGCCGGCCGGGCCGGCCTCGAACAAAGCGCCACGAATCAGATAGCCTTGCTGCCCTGACATCCCCAACGTTCCTCGCTTGCGAACGGAATCAAGTGATCGGCTTGGGGCTTCGTTTTCACGCATATCGCCCCGAATGCGCTGCGCATTTTCGGGCGGCATGTTTCGGCGGGCGTTTGAACATGGCACTACGCATCCTTTCCCTGAATGCCTGGGGCGGCAAGCTGCATGCGCCGCTGCTGCCATACCTCGTCGAAGTCGACGCAGATGTGTTGTGTCTGCAGGAGGTCGTGCGTTCTCCGGAGACGACGTCCGACTGGCTGGTCTACCGCGATCGCGATGTCGAGCTGCCGCAACGCGCCAATCTTTTCGACGAAATCCGCGCAGCCCTGCCGGAACACGACGGCTATTTCTGCCCGACGGCGAGAGGCGAGCTCTCCGATGGTGATCGCATGATCCACTCCGAATTCGGATTGGCAACATTCGTGCGCAAATCCCTTCCCGTCATCGGCCAGGCGCTCGATTTCGTCCATGGAAGGTTTTCGCCTGACGGTTGGGGCGCGTGCCCGCAATGCCCATTGCCTCCGCCTCTTCAGCTATGAGGACGGCTTTTCCATAACCATCGCTCAGCTACACGGCTTACGGGATACCAATGGCAAGGGCGACACGCCGGAACGACAGGCGCAGGCGGATGCTCTGATGCAACTTGTCGGCCGCGTTTGGCCCGGAAACGAACGGCTGGTCGTCTGCGGCGATTTCAATGTCCTGCCGGATAGCGCAACCTTTGCGGCACTCGGCACTTTAGGCCTGTCCGATCTCGTCACCGGCCGCGGCCACACCGATACACGCACGTCGCACTACGGCAAGCCGGGACGTTTCGCCGACTACATGCTGGCCACACCGGATGTCGACGTCGTTCGCTTCGACGTAGTCGAACAACCTGAAGTCTCGGACCATCGCGCGTTGTTGCTGGATCTTCGGTAGAGCAAATCCCACTCCGCACCTGCTGCGCCCAACAAACATTTCCGCAACGGAAAAGGCCCTGCCGTAAACGGCAGGGCCTCAATCTCAAAGCAATCGAAGAAGTGATTACTCGGCGCTGTCGTCAGCAGCCTTCTTCTTGGCCGGAGCCTTCTTCTTCGGAGCAGCAGCTTCTTCGCCTTCAGCGGCGTCAGCCTTGGCAGCGGCTTTCTTCTTGGCCGGAGCCTTCTTGGCAGCCTTGCCTTCGGCTTCTTCGTCGTCAGCCGTCAGCTCTTCCTTGGAAACCGTCTTGTCGGTCACCGAGATCTCGGAGAGCAGGTGATCGACGACCTTTTCTTCGAACAGCGGAGCGCGCAGCGAAGCGGCGGCACCGGGGGTGTTCTTGAAGTAGTCGAGGATCTGCTTTTCCTGGCCCGGGAACTGGCGGAGCTGTTCGAACAGCGAACGCTGCAGTTCGTCGTCGCTGACCTGAACGCCGGCCTTTTCGCCGATTTCCGAGAGAACGAGGCCGAGACGAACGCGGCGCTCGGCGAGCTTGCGGTATTCGGCGCGTGCTTCTTCTTCGGTGGTTTCTTCGTCAGCGAAGGTCTTGCCGGCCTGCTGCAGGTCGGTGTTGATCTGGCGCCAGATGTTTTCGAATTCGGCTTCGACGAGGCGCTCCGGCGTTTCGAACTGGTAGAGTTCGTCGAGCTGGTCGAGGATCTGGCGCTTCACCTTCTGGCGGGTCAGCGAACCATACTGGCTCTCGATCTGGCCGCGAACGATTTCCTTCAGCTTGTCAGCCGATTCGAGACCGAGCTTGGTGGCCAGTTCGTCGTTGATTTCAATGTCCTGGGCCGAAGCGACGTCCTTGACGGTGATGTCGAAGGTGGCTTCCTTGCCGGCGAGGTTCGCTGCCGGGTAATCGGCCGGGAACGTCACGGTGATGGTCTTCTCGTCGCCAGCCTTGAGGCCGACGAGCTGCTCTTCGAAGCCCGGGATGAAGCGGTTGGAGCCGAGAACGAGTTCTGCGTCTTCGTCCTTGCCGCCGTCGAAGGCTTCGCCGTCAACCTTGCCGAGATAGTCGATGGTGACGCGGTCGCCGTTGGCGGCCTTGCCCTTCTTCGATTCGTAGGTGCGTGCGCTTTCAGCGATACGCAGGATCTGCTCGTTGACTTCGTCTTCAGCGATCTCGACGACTTCGCGCGTCACCTTGATGCCGCTGACGTCCTTGAGTTCGATCGCCGGGATGATTTCGTAAGCGACGGTGAATTCGAGGTCAGCCTGAGCGTTGAGGATCTTGTCGGCTTCGGACTCGTCCTCGGTCATCGCGATTTCCGGCTGGGTCGCCGACTTCTCGCCACGGCCCGACAGGATCTCGGTCGGCTTTTCGCGGACGATCTCATTGACGAGATCTGCCATGATCGACTTGCCATAGACCTTCTTCAGATGCGCGAACGGCACCTTGCCCGGCCGGAAGCCGTTGATGCGCACACGGTCTTTCACTTCAGCCAGACGCTCGTTCATACGAGCTTCCATGTCCTTGGCCGGGATAACGACCTTGAGTTCGCGCTTCAGCCCTTGAGCGAGCGTTTCGATAACCTGCATGTTCAAACCTTCATTTCACGTTGACTGTGCTCTTCCCCTTGAAAAGGTCTGGCGAGCACGTGAGCCGATCCATTTGCCGGGAGTGGCTTTACGCAGTTCCGTAACCGTTTTGCAAGCAAAATGGCACTCCAGCCCCCTTCATCATAGCAGAATCCGGACTTTTGGCGCGATCATTGTCCTGGTGCGGGTAGAGAGACTTGAACTCCCACGCCTTGCGGCACCAGAACCTAAATCTGGCGTGTCTACCAATTTCACCATACCCGCGTTCAGACAATCGCACCGACTGAGCGTATTCCCGCAAGACCAACCAACGGAAATACCGCGGATAAGATGGGCATGCTGAGGTTCAGGGCTTTCCCGAGCGCGGCGTCTCTATATCACTCGTTTTCGCGGGATCAAAGGGAAAATGCGGGATACCCACGACAGAACGATTTGATCCCGCAGCGGCGGTCAATAGAGCGGCTCCTCGTAGACCGGCGTGCCCTCGACGGCGATCTGCCTTATCTGCGCACGACCCGCATCATTGATGCGAACGCTGACCGAAAGCGCCTCGGCATTGCGCGCCTGCTCCAGCACTCGGCCCTCGCCCTCCGGAACATAGAATCGCTCGATGCCGTAGTCGACATTGATCGATGACGGGTTTTCACTCGACGAAGGGTAATAGGTGAACGGCTGCGATTGAAGAACGACGCTGTCGTCCGTTGGCGCAAGCGGCTTGAAAGAGGCCTCGGACGAGCCCCAGAAGCCGTCGGGTTGTTTGGCAAGACGCAGGAAGACCGTCGCTTCCTGCGGCTCCGTCGGCAATCCGCCCTTGAAAAGCGCCGGCGGCAGCCTGGAAATATCATAGCTCAGGATGACATAGTCGCCGCGCAGCAGATCTCTCGGATCGACGGGCACGGTCTTCAGCAGGACTTCCCGGCCGTTCCGCAGGATCGATGCCCGGCTTTCGACCATATAGCCGAGGGCTGCCGTCTGGAGGACGGCGGCAATCAGCGCGGCGATGAGCGGGGGTAACCAGCGGCCCTTTGATGCGATACCTGTCATGGCGACACCTCCTCGCGTCGCGTCCGCATCAAGCGCCCTTCTATCCGGATGACCAACCAGGCGATCGCCGCAACCAGCAACCCGGAAATCAGGAAGAAGCCCGACGTACCGAGCATGGAGCCAAGCGTCTCGAACGCGAGATAAAGAAGCTCGCCGGCAAAGGCCGCATAACCAAGGTAGCGCACTGCCCCATTCTGCGCGCCGGCAAGCGCGATCCCGAGCAGGGCGACGATGAGCACAGCCGCACCGGCGGCCACTTCATTGATCAAACCGTCTGCCTCGAACTGCAACGCCGCGAAACCGATGAGCGCCAAAGCGAAGGAATAGAATGCAGGTGCCGAGCCCGCCTCAAGCGCCATGGGGCGAAGCGGCGAGCCGGGCATCGCTGCCGCGAGAAATGCGACAATGCCACCGCCTGCCAGCGCGCCTGCAAAAGCCAAGGACGGGTTCTCGATATAGAGCCACACCAGCCACGCCATGACCAGAAGATAGGCCAGGTGGCGTGCGCGCCCTGCATCGGTCACGCGCACTAAGACGACGACGAGGACGGCGAGCGCCGGGACAAGCCAGGTCTGCCACTGGACAATATCGCCAAGGTCGCTCTCGGACAGCAACGTCAGGAAATAGGCCCAGGCCAACCCGCCGCACACCGTCGTGACGGCGGCTGATCGAAAGGCAAGCGCCGTCACGCAGGCTCCGGCAATCCAGAGCAGGATCGCATCGGCGGCCTCCCCTGAGAGATGATACATCTGCCCGACAAGCGCGATGCCTGCACCGAACGACATCGCCGCCAGCACCAGCGCCGCTGCGGCCAAGCCACCATTGCCCCGCGGCAGAAGTAACGCACCGGCAAAATGAAAGCCCCAGATCAAGCCGACAATGCCGATCAGGCGTGCAAGACGTGGCAGTGCTTCCCAGTTGGCCGCCACCAGCAGCAGGATAGAGGCCGACAGCAGCAGGGCGGCGAGCACCAGCAGAACACGCCCCGCCCGAAAGGTGGATTCGCGGCCATCATACTCCGCAAGCATCTGACGCGCGGACGCCTCTGGCAGAAGCCCCATGCCGACCCAATGCTTGAAATCCCTTTCAAGACGCCCGCGATACATGCTGCCTCACCTCCTGCGACGAGCTTCCCTTGAAGGCAGAACCCGACATGCTCACCTAATCACGCAATCGCGGAAAAACACAACCATTCGATCGCTAGCACCACGATTGCCGCTGCCAGGATTTGACGGCTTGCGCGATGCGCATATCTTCCATGCGGATATTGCACTGCACAAATCGATTTAAACATCCTATGTTCAGATCATCAGAGGCGAACGAAGGCAAACAGCCAACCGGACGCCCGCGGCGATGGTCAGCCGCCCCGGAGCGCCGGGAAAGACCCGGACGAAAGTTCGATGGAATTCGGAGCGGCGCACTCCTCCTCCCAGCGCCCCTCCGATACGATTGGCAACACTCCTCCTCCCAGTTGCCAATCACCTTCAATGACGCTCGCTGGACCTCCTCCCCCAGCGGGCGTTATTCTTTTCAGGCTCCTTTTGTTTATCGCAGTTGATCGAGGCGTTTGCACAATCTTTGCGCAGATTTCGCTCAATCTGACACTGAGATATGTTCTAGGCGCATAGGTGCCATGAAGCATCCGATCTACCCAAATTCGGCAGACTGAACTATCTTCAACTCATCGATCGGGGCGGCGCACTCCTCCTCCCAGCGCCCCTCGATTTGGATCGGCAGCACTCCTCCTCCCAGTTGCCGATCAGAACAAAACGACGCTCGCTGGACCTCCTCCCCCAGCGGGCGTTGTTTGATTCAGCCAGCCCCTTCTCTCTACAATCTCTGCGCCACGCCACCGGCTCGGTGGCGGCATTGGGCGCACGGCCCGGGCACAGCGGCCATAGAGAGGCTTGCAAGAGCTGCATGGGTGCGATGCAGCATTATCTCTGTAACTTCTGCTCAAAACGATTATATTCCGGGACATCAGATGATGGCCAGCAGAGAGATAAGCGCTGGCAAACGACCCTAGAAAGGATAGGATCATGAACCTCGCACGCTCTTTCAACAATTGGCGCAAGTATCGTCAGACCTGCAACGAACTCGGCCGCATGAGCGACCGTGAACTGAGCGACCTCGGCATCGGCCGCGGCGACATCGCCTACGTTGCACGTCAGGCCATCAAGTAATTCCAGGAGCGCTGCTTCGCGCAGCGCGCCGGACATTACCAACGCCCTCCGGTTCATTCCGGGGGGCGTTTTTCGTTGTCGAAGTACCGGGCCAATTCGCTTTCGCAACTGCGAAAGCGCGCCGCCGATCCGGAACCGCGCACGGCCAAGCAATCTTGTTCGGATTCAAGCGGGCACCACCGGCAACACCTTCGGTCATCCACGCGGAAAATGACACAATTACAAATCCTTAACGCGACACATCCGCACTTTAATCAATCTTTAAGTGATGGCGTATTTTCGAGCGGGCGCAAATCTTGCCCAGCAATTTGGCGATGCACTGCACAAATGCATAGCAGCTGCATTTTCTTTGCACTCCACCTTCTAATTAGACAAGCGTATAAGAACCTCAACGACGCAGACAGATGGCTGTCGCGACAAACCGCTCTTGAGGAAAAAGTCATGAACCCGATTCGTATCGCAAAAAGCTGGATCAACTACCGCCGCACCGTCAGCGAGCTCGGCAACCTGTCGAACCACGCTCTGAATGATATCGGCATCACCCGCTACGATATCCGCAACATTGCATCGCGTTCCTTCCGTTAATCGGAACGAACGACCAGACTTCCAAGACGGCGCCTTCGGGCGCCGTCAGACCGCTGACAAACCCGTCGATTTTTCGGCGGGTTTTGTTTTGCGGATTGGGTTGTTTTTGACGGCCGTGTTTTGGCGGAGGTGAAGAAGGACGCGCCGGCTCACGCCATGGCCGG